>WFPG01000254.1 GCA_015487755.1 Acidobacteriota bacterium | reverse complement strand
TAATAATTCAGTAATACAATTGGAGGGCAATTTTTTGCCCTCTTTTTATTTTTTTGATATTAAAAGGGTTTTGAAAGTAGAATTGTGCCTATTTTTTAATTTATGTTTGTGTTTTTTACATATTCTTAAATAACTATACACAACTTTTGCGATAATATCAAGTTTTAGGAGATAAAAAATGGAAAATATACCGAAAAATGTTCATTTGGAGAGACATGATTTTTCCAAGATTAAAACCTATCTTCCAATTCCAAATTTAATTAGCATACAACTTGACTCTTACAACAAGTTTTTGCAGATGGAAAAGTTACCTGAAGATAGAAAAGAGATAGGTTTGCAGGCGGCGTTTAAAAGCGTCTTTGATATAGAGGATTTTAGAGGGAAAGCAAAGATTGAGTTTGTAGAATATAGAATTGGCAATTGGGAATGCAAATGCGGTTTTCTAAAGGGTGAGGAACACAACAGGTTCAAATGTAAAAAGTGTAAAAAGAATATTTATGTGAAAGACCCGACTGACAAGTATGTGATTTGTGAGTTCTGTGGATACAGAAATGAGGCTAAACCGGATATTTGCCCTAAATGTGAAACCCCGGTTGAGTTAAAACTTGATTACACTGTAGAAGAAAGCGAAAGTATGGAAAAAACTTATTCCGTACCTTTGAAAGTAAAGTTCAGGCTGACTGTGTTTGACGTCGATTCTAAAGGCGAAAGAACTGTAAAAGATGTGAAAGAGAAAGAGATATTTTTCGGCGAAATACCTATAATGACAAAAAGAGGAACCTTTATTTTCAACGGTACGGAAAGGGTTATTGTTAACCAGTTAAACAGGTCTCCCGGTGTTTTCTACAAGAAGGATAAAGACAAAAACTCTTACATACTCCAGATAATCCCTTACAGAGGTGCCTGGATTGAGTTTGAGTTTGACAAAAAAGAGATAATGTACATCAGGATTGACAGGAAAAGAAAATTCAACGCAGGCATATTTTTAAGGTGCTTTGGGCTTCTTGACGAAGATTTTACAAAGACAGAAACCTTTTTAAAGAGGTTTTACACTGTCCATAAAATGAAAACAGGAAACGAGGAAGACCTTATTTACCTTTCACCGTCTATTGCTTTGAAGGATAAAAGGGTTGCAGCCGATGTTTTCGGTGCAGACGGCAAAAAGGTATTATCAGAGGGTAATAAGTTTAAAAAGTCAACTTTAAGAAAGGTTGCAGAGGACAGTTTTATTCCCTTTAACCTTACAGAGTTTGACATAATTAGAAATGTTGAGGATATACTAAACCCTGAAACAGGCGAGGTTCTCTATCCCGCAAATTCGGATATTACTATTGTTGAACTTGAAAAATTAAGGGAACTGGGAATTGAAGAGATAAATGTTATCCTGCCTAAAGATGATATTGTTGGCCCTGTCTTAAGTAACACCCTTCAGAAAGACGGGGTAAAAGACACAAACGACGCTTTAATTGACTTATATAGGAAATTAAGGCCTGGTGACCCACCTACTTTAGAAAGTGCAAGAAAACTTTTCATTTCCCTTTGCTTTGACAGAGACAGATACGACTTATCAAGGGTAGGAAGGCTGAAATTTAACACAAAATTAGGGGTAAAAACGGATTTAGACCAGAAAGAGCTTTCAATTGAAGATATACTTTTGTCTCTTGATTATTACTTTAAGATTCCTAAAGGAATTGGCGACATTGACGATATTGACCACCTTTCCAACAGAAGGATAAGGTCGGTTGGAGAATTGCTTGAAAACCAGTTCAGGGTAGGGCTTGTAAGGGTTCAGAAGGCTATTAAAGAAAAGATGTCTATTATGGACGATTTTGAGCAGGTTACCCCTTCCGAACTTATATCACCCAAGCCTGTAATGGCAATTTTAAGGGAATTCTTCGGACAGTCTCAGTTATCCCAGTTTATGGACCAGACAAACATACTTTCAGAGATAACCCATAAGAGAAGGTTGTCATCACTGGGGCCTGGCGGTTTAAGCAGGGAGAGGGCAGGCTTTGAAGTCAGGGATGTTCACCCGTCCCATTACGGAAGAATATGTCCGATTGAAACCCCTGAAGGTCCGAATATCGGGCTGATTGTTTCACTTGCTTGCTATGCAAAGGTGAACGAGTTCGGTTTTATTGAAACTCCGTATAAAAAGGTTGAAAACGGAAGGGTTTTAGACCATGTAAAGATAATTTTCCCGGGAGATTCTAAAAACTATAAAGTGGGAGACATTATATTAAAAGAAGAGTATGAAGCGGAGAATAAAAAACTTGAAAAAGACGGAAAACTCTTAATGGCTGCCGAGCCTTATGTTTTCTACCTCTCCGCATGGGAAGAGGACAAGTACAAAATTGCACAGGCGAACGCTCCAAGGGATGAAAACAATTACATCACTGTTGAGCAGGTTAACGCAAGGGTTGCAGGGGAATCAAAACTTATCCCTAAAGACGAAATAGATTTTATTGACGTTTCACCAAAGCAAATTGTTTCAATTGCGGCATCTTTGATTCCGTTCTTAGAGCATGACGACGCAAACAGGGCTTTGATGGGCTCTAACATGCAGAGGCAGGCTGTTCCTCTTTTAAGGACAGAGGCTCCTTTTGTCGGAACCGGAATGGAACACATTGTTGCCAAAGACAGCGGGCTTACCGTTGTTGCCAAAAGGTCAGGCTGGGTTGAAGCGGTTGACGGACAGAGGATTGTTGTCAGGGTTGACAGCAAAGAGGCTAATCAGGATATTGTCGGTGTTGATATTTATCCTCTTGTTAAATTCAAAAGGTCTAATCAGGATACCTGCTTTAACCAGAAACCTATTGTTAAAAAAGGCGATTATGTTCATAAAGGGCAGATTATTGCAGACGGCCCCGGTACCGACAGAGGTGAACTTGCTTTAGGCAGAAATGTTCTTGTTGCCTTTATGCCGTGGAGAGGCTACAACTTTGAGGACGCCATACTTGTCAGCGAAAAGATTGTTAAAGAAGATGTTTACACTTCAATACACATTGAGGAACTTGAGATTGAAGCAAGGGATACAAAGTTAGGCCCTGAAGAGATTACAAGGGATATCCCCAATGTTAACGAAGAGTTTTTGAAAGACCTTGACGATAGCGGAATTATCAGGATAGGTGCTAAGGTTAAACCCGGTGATATACTTGTAGGGAAGGTAACACCTAAAGGTGAATCGACACCGAGCCCTGAAGAAAAACTGTTAAAGGCAATCTTCGGAGCGAAGGCGGAAGATGTTAAGGACGCATCATTAAGAACACCTCCGGGGATGGAAGGCACCGTTGTCGATGTAAAGATTTTTGCAAGAAAGGGTGTTGAAAAAGACGAAAGGGCTAAGCAGATTGAAAGGGAGAGAATTGAGGCTCTTGAAAAGGACTTCCAGGACAAAGAGAGAATTATCAGGATTCAGACAAAATTCCAGATACTTTCACTTATTGAAGGAATGAAACTTAAAGAGGATTTTGTAGACAAACACGGGAACTTAGTAGCCAAAAAGGGCACCAAGGTTACCGAAGATTTTATTGAGGCTATAGGAATTAAGGATTCCGTCAATATAAAAGTCGGCAATAAAAAAGTTGAAGAAGAGTTAAAGAAGATTGTTGAGAAGTTTGACGAAAAGATTGAGATTGAAAGAAAGGTTTTTGAAAAAGAGGTTGAAAAACTTAAAAAAGGTGATGAACTTCCGGCAGGCGTTATTAAGATGGTTAAGGTTTACATCGCCGTTAAAAGAAAACTGTCCGAAGGCGATAAAATGGCCGGAAGGCACGGAAACAAGGGTGTTGTTTCGAGGATTTTGCCTGAAGAAGATATGCCTTATCTTCCAGACGGAACACCTGTTGACATTGTGTTAAACCCTCTTGGTGTTCCTTCCCGTATGAATGTAGGGCAGATTCTGGAAACACACCTCGGCTGGGCGGCAAAAGCCCTTAATATGCACTTTGCTACTCCTGTTTTTGACGGGGCATCTTCCGAAGATATCAAATTCTTCTTAAAGAAAGCCGGTTTGCCTGAATCGGGACAGATATTCCTCTACGACGGAAAGACAGGGGAAAGGTTTGATCAGCCTGTAACAGTAGGCTATATGTATCTCCTTAAACTGCACCACCTTGTTGACAACAAGATTCACGCAAGGTCTATAGGCCCGTATTCATTGATTACCCAGCAGCCGTTAGGCGGTAAGGCTCAGTTCGGCGGGCAGAGGTTCGGTGAAATGGAAGTTTGGGCTCTTGAGGCATACGGTGCAGCATATACTTTGCAGGAAATGCTCACCTACAAGTCTGATGATGTTCAGGGAAGAAACAAGATTTACGAGGCTATAGTTAAAGGCCATGAGATCCCTGAGCCAGGAATTCCCGAATCCTTCAATGTTTTAATGAAAGAAATTATGAGTTTATGCCTTAATCTCCAATTTAATGTTGACCAGGAGGAAGAATTAGAAGGAGAAGAAGGGGAAGAGCCTTTAGGTGAAGACGACATTTTTAATATAACTAACACCGATACTAACGATAATTAATTTGGGAGGATATTGTGGAAAAACAACATAAACCGGGAAGCAATATTGGTGGTGATTTTTCAATCAACCACATAAAGAATATTAAGATTAGCATAGCCTCTCCGGAAGACATAAGGGAATGGTCCCACGGAGAGGTTACAAAGCCGGAAACAATAAATTACAGAACATTTAAGCCTGAAAAAGACGGTTTGTTCTGTGCTAAAATATTTGGCCCCGTAAACGATTATGAATGCCTCTGCGGTAAGTATAAAAAGCCGAGATACAAGGGTATTGTGTGTGATAAATGCGGGGTTGAAGTTACCCTTTCAAAGGTTAGAAGGGAAAGAATGGGGAGAATAGAATTAGTAGCCCCGGTTTCCCATATATGGTTTTTAAAAGCGCTTCCTTCCAAAATAGGTACTTTACTTGATATTACTTTAAGAAATGTTGAAAAAGTGCTTTACTTTGAAAGTTACATTGTTTTAGACCCGGGTACTACAAAGTTAGAGTACAAGCAACTTTTAAGCGAAGACGAGTATAGAAAGGTTATTGAAGAGTACGGAAGCGGAAGCTTTGAAGTTGGAATGGGTGCAGAGGCAATAAAGAGGCTTCTTGAAGACCTTAATATTGAAGAACTTGCGGTTGAATTAAGGTATGAAATGCTCAACGAAACCTCTGAGCAGAAAAAGATTAAGATTGCAAAAAGGCTGAAAATTGTTGACGCTTTTAGAAAATCCGGCAACAAGCCGGAGCACATGGTTCTTGAGGTAATACCTGTCATTCCTCCCGAATACAGGCCTCTTGTTCCCCTTGACGGCGGCAGGTTTGCAACTTCAGATTTAAATGATTTATATAGAAGGGTAATAAATAGAAATACAAGGCTTAAAAAACTTATGGAATTAAGGGCTCCTGAAGTAATTATGAGAAATGAGAAAAGGATGCTTCAGGAAGCGGTGGACGCCCTCTTTGACAACGGAAGAATGGGCAAGGTTGTTAAAGGCTCAAACGACAGGCCTTTAAAATCACTTGCAGACAACCTTAAAGGTAAAAAGGGTAGGTTTAGACAGAACCTATTAGGTAAAAGGGTTGACTATTCGGGAAGAACGGTTATCGTTATAGGCCCTGAATTAAAACTTAACCAGTGTGGCTTGCCTAAAAAAATGGCTCTTGAATTGTTTAAGCCTTTCATTTTCCACGAGCTTGAAAAAAGAGGTTACGCAAAAACAATTAAAGAAGCAAAAGAGATGGTTGAACTGGAAAAACCTGAAGTGTGGGATGTTCTTGAAGATGTTATTACAGGACACCCTGTTCTCTTAAACAGGGCACCTACATTGCACAGGCTTTCAATTCAGGCATTTTACCCTGTTTTAATTGAGGGTAAGGCAATAAAACTTCACCCTCTTGTATGTACCGCATTTAACGCTGACTTTGACGGTGACCAGATGGCTGTTCATGTGCCGCTTTCACCAAAGGCACAGTTAGAGTCGGTTGTTTTAATGCTGTCTTCAAACAACCTTCTCTCTCCCGCATCGGGAAGGCCTATTGTAACCCCAACCCAAGACATAGTTCTTGGAACATATTATCTCACTGTTATGAGAAAGAATAGAAAAGGAGAGGGAAAGGTTTTTGCAGATTTTGACGAGGCACTTGCAGCTTATGAAGCAGGGGTTGTTGATATTCACGCAAAAATAAAGGTAAGGTATACCGGAGATTTGATAGATACTTCAAAGGCAAGGGATTCTCAAAACCTTGTTGAAATGGAAGTGGAACATGTTGAAAACAAACTTATAGAAACTACTCCCGGAAGAATTCTCTTTAACGAGGCTTTAAAAGGATACCTTCCTTTTGTAAACGGGTTGCTTAAAAAGAAAGGTTTGGGAAGCCTTGTTTCACTGGCTTACAAAACCCTTGAAAGGGAAAAAACGGTTGAATTGCTTGACGAGATTAAAAAGACAGGGTTCTACTATGCGACAAAAGGCGGAATATCTTTCGGAATGGACGATATTATAGTTCCTGAAGCGAAAAAGAAAATTCTTGAAGAAGCACCTAAAGAAATTGCAAAGATTGAAGAAATGTACCAGCAGGGGCAGATAGAAGCATCCGAAAGGTATAACAAGATTATCAAATTCTGGGGAGATATTACCGATAAAGTTGCCGAAGAGATGATGAAAGATCTTGAAAAAGCAAACGAAGAAGGCGAATTTCTTAACCCGATTTACATTATGGCTGACTCCGGTGCAAGGGGATCCAAACAGCAGATCAGGCAGCTTGCAGGTATGAGGGGATTGATGGCTAAGCCTTCAGGTGAAATTATTGAAACCCCGATTACCGCGAACTTTAAAGAAGGTTTGTCAGTGTTGCAGTACTTTGTATCAACCCACGGTGCCAGAAAAGGTCTTGCGGATACAGCGTTGAAAACCGCAGATTCAGGTTACCTTACAAGAAGGCTTATTGATGTTGCCCAGGATGTAATTGTAAGGGAAGAAGACTGCGGTACCCTTGACGGTATCTGGATTACGGCGCTTATTGACCAGGGTGAAGTTAAGGTTCCTTTAAGGGAGAGAATTGTAGGCAGGGTTGCCCTTGAAGACATTGTTGACCCTTATACAGGTGAACTAATAGTCCCGGCAGACGAGGAAATTACCGAAGAATTGGCTGAAGCAATTGAAAATGCGGGAATTGAAAAGGTAAGAATCAGGTCGGTGTTAACATGCGAATCAAGGGAAGGCGTTTGCAGGAAGTGTTACGGAAGAAACCTTGCCTCTGGAAAACTTGTTGAGCTTGGAGAGGCTGTCGGTGTTATTGCCGCACAGTCAATCGGTGAGCCCGGTACTCAGTTGACGATGAGAACCTTCCATGTCGGCGGTACAGCATCCAGGGTTGCGGAGCATTCAAAGCATGAGGCAGGAAGAAAGGGTACAGTTAAGTTTGTAAACATATCTTATGTTGAAGCGGAAGACGGTTCACTTGTTGTTCTTTCAAGGAAGGGTTATATTGCAATTGTTGATGATGAAGGAAACGAAAGGGAAAAGTATAACCTTGTAACAGGCGCCAAAGTTTTTGTAAAAGACGGCCAGCCTGTTGAAGAAGGCCAGTTAATAGCGGAATGGGATCCCTTCTCATTCGTTATTGTTGCCGACAAGTCAGGGTATGTTGATTTCAAGGATGTTAAAGAAGGCTTAACAATGGTTGAAGATGTTGACGAAACAACAGGTTTCACCAGAATGAAGATTATTGAATGCCCTGATGAGAAGATTCAGCCTATGATTGTGTTGAGAAATGAAGAAAGGGAAGCAATAGCCAAATATCCGCTGCCGACAGGCTCAATCATTGTTGTTGACGAAGGCCAGTTTATCCCAGCAGGTACAACCCTTGCGAAAATTGCAAGGGATACAACTAAAACAATGGATATTACAGGCGGTTTGCCCAGGGTTGTTGACCTTTTTGAAGGAAGAAAACCGAGGGATTACGCAATTATCTCTGAGATTGACGGTGTTGTCAGGTACGGCAAGATTGTAAGGGGATACAGAAAGATATATGTTGAATCCCCCACCGGCGATAAGAAAGAGTACAATATTCCTAAGGGTAAGTACATTCACTTTAATGACGGCGACGAAATTATGGCAGGTGAACCTTTGATTGACGGCCCCATAAATCCACATGACATTCTTCACGTTTTAGGTGCAAAAGAATTGCAGAAATTCCTTATCAATGAAATTCAGGAAGTTTATAGAAACCAGGGTGTTTCAATTAACGACAAGCATATTGAGATTATTATCAGGCAGATGATGAGGTGGATTGAGGTTGTTGACCCCGGAGATTCGGAATTTGTTGTTGGGGATAAGGTTGATAAGTTTAAGTTCCAGCAGGTTAATGACGAACTTCTTGCAGAAGGTAAAAAGCCTGCTAAAGGTAGGCAGTTGTTGTTGGGTATTACAAAGGCGGCACTCAATACCGATAGTTTTATTTCTGCCGCTTCTTTCCAGGAGACAACGAAGGTGCTCACAGACGCCAGTGTTGAGGGAAGGGTTGATTACCTGCACGGATTGAAAGAGAATGTTATTTTAGGCAAGTTAATTCCGGCAGGTACCGGATTTTACACTTATCACGATTTTGAAATTGAGGAAGATGAAACGATTAAAGAAGTTGAAATGGAAGAAAAAGCGGAGGAGCAGGCTAAAAAAAGTCTCGGAATTGAGTAGGAAGATAAAAAAAGAATTTAAAAAAAAGTTGACTTGTGCGGTTTGGTTTTGTTAGAATGCAATTTGCTTTGTGGAGTTTTGTTTATTAACTGAAAAAATAAAAATAAAAGGAGTGTGGAATTGCCGACAATTAACCAGTTAGTCAGAAAAGGAAGACAAAAGATTAAAACAAAAACCAAGTCTCCTGCATTGACAAGATGCCCCCAGAGAAGAGGGGTTTGTACAAGGGTTTATACAACAACCCCTAAAAAACCTAACTCAGCTATCAGAAAGGTAGCAAGGGTGAGGTTGACAAACGGGTTTGAGGTAACAGCCTATATTCCCGGTATCGGGCATAACTTGCAGGAGCACTCTGTTGTTTTAATTAGAGGCGGTAGGGTTAAGGATTTACCAGGTGTTCGTTATCACATTATTCGTGGTACCCTTGATGCACAGGGTGTTGAAGGAAGATTAACTTCAAGATCTAAATACGGTGTAAAGAGACCGAAAGCAGCTAAGTGAGGAGTGAGGTATGCCGAGAAGAAAAAGAGGTGATTTAGTAAGGGAAGTAATGCCCGATCCTGTTTACAACAGTGAGATGGTAACAAGGTTTATTAACAAATTGATGTATGACGGAAAGAAAAGTGTAGCGGCTAAGATATTTTACCGTGCACTTGATTTAATCAAGGAAAGGACAGGGGAAGAACCCCTTAAGGTTTTCAAGCAGGCTGTTGAAAATGCAAAGCCGCTTGTGGAAACCAAATCAAGAAGGGTAGGAGGGGCAACCTACCAGGTACCTGTTGAAGTAAACCCCAGAAGGCAGCTCTCCCTGAGCATGCGTTGGTTAGTTGCTGCTGCAAGAGCAAGAGGAGAAAAAACCATGGTTGAAAGGCTTGCAGCGGAACTTATTGCGGCATCTAAAAATGAAGGTGCTGCAATTAAGAAAAAAGAAGATGTTCACAGAATGGCAGAAGCGAACAAGGCTTTTGCTCACTATCGCTGGTAATTAAAGCGATATCTTTGACAATCAAAATTTAAAAGAATTACACTTTTAATCTAAAAAGGAGAAAGTTGTGGCGAGGTTAGTACCGCTTGAAAGGATTAGAAATATCGGTATTATGGCTCATATTGACGCCGGAAAAACTACTACTACAGAACGCATTCTGTACTATACCGGTGTAAGCCATAAGATAGGAGAAGTGCACGAAGGCACTGCTCAAATGGATTGGATGGTGCAGGAGCAGGAGAGGGGAATTACAATTACCTCTGCTGCAACTACCTGTTTCTGGAAAAATTACAGGATAAATATTATTGATACACCGGGGCACGTTGACTTTACCGCAGAGGTTGAGAGAAGTTTAAGGGTTCTTGACGGTGCTGTCGCAGTGTTCTGTGCAGTAGGCGGCGTTCAGCCTCAGTCTGAAACCGTATGGAGACAGGCCGATAAATACAGAGTCCCGAGAATTGCTTTTGTAAATAAGATGGATAGACAGGGTGCAGACTTCTTTGGTTGTATGGAGCAAATGGAGGAAAAATTAAACGCAAGGCCTGTTGCTTTGCAATTGCCCTGGGGCAAAGAAGATACATTTACCGGTGTTATAGACCTTGTTGAAATGAAAGCATATAAATATAAGGATGAAACATTAGGTGCAGAGTACGAAGTACACGATATCCCGGAAGACATGAAGGAGATGGCTGAAGAGTACAGGGCTAAGTTGATTGAAGCGGCTGCTGAAACATGCGACGAGTACATGGAAAAGTATCTTGAAGGTGAAGAACTAACAACTGAAGAGATAAAAGACGGAATAAGAAAGGGGACAATAAACCTTTACTTTACTCCTGTTCTTTGCGGGACAGCGTTTAAGAATAAAGGTGTTCAGCCCTTACTTGATGCTATTGTTGATTATATGCCGAGCCCGCTTGATATTCCTCCTGTCAAAGGTATTGACCCCAATACAGGCGAGGAAATTACAAGGGAAACAAAGGACGACGCTCCCTTTTGTGCCCTTGCTTTCAAGATTATGACAGACCCCTATGTAGGGCAACTTGTTTTTATCAGGGTTTATTCAGGGCACCTTGAAAGCGGAAGTTATGTTTATAACGCAAACTCCGGCAAAAAGGAGAGAGTAGGTAGGCTTTTAAAAATGCACGCTAACAAAAGGGAAGAGATTAAAGAAGTATGGGCTGGAGATATTGCGGCGGTTGTTGGGCTTAAAGGAGTTACCACAGGCGACACAATATGCGATGAAAAACACCCGATAATCCTTGAATCAATGGAATTCCCCGAGCCTGTTATATCTGTTGCTATTGAGCCTAAAACAAAGGCTGATCAGGAAAAGTTAGGCGCAGCCTTGCAGAAACTTGCTATGGAAGACCCGACATTTAAGGTACATGTTGATAAAGAAACAGGCCAGACAATTATTTCAGGTATGGGTGAATTACACCTTGAGATTATTGTAGACAGGCTTATGAGAGAATTTAAGGTTGAAGCAAGTGTAGGGCAGCCTCAGGTTGCATACAGGGAATCTATCAAGAAAACTGTTGACCATGAAGAAAAGTATATCAAGCAAACCGGTGGTAAGGGACAGTACGGCCATGTTAAGATTAAACTTGAGCCGTATGCTGAAGACCACTTTAAGTTTGTTGATCAAATAACAGGCGGTGTAATTCCAAAGGAATACATCAAACCTATTGAAAAAGGTATTTTAGAGGCTATGGAGACAGGGGTACTGGCCGGCTATGAAGTGACAAATGTAAAGGTTACTTTGTACGACGGTTCATACCACGAAGTTGACTCCTCTGAAATGGCTTTTAAGATCTGTGCATCTTTGGCGTTTAAAAACGCTGCAAGAAAAGCCGACCCATATCTACTTGAGCCTATTATGGAAGTTGAAGTAACAACCCCTGAACAGTATTTAGGTGATGTTATGGGAGACTTGAATTCAAGAAGAGGTAGGGTTGCTAACCTTGAATCTAAGGGCGGCTTGCAGATTATAAAAGCCTATGTGCCTCTCGCCGAAATGTTCGGGTATGCGACTGTTCTGAGGTCTTTAAGTCAGGGAAGGGCTTCTTATGTAATGCAGTTCGCAAGGTATGAAGAGGTTCCGAAATCTATTGCTGAAAAAATTATTGGCGAAGCATAAAAATTTAGGAGGTTTTTTATGGCAAAGGAAAAATTTGAAAGAACGAAACCACATGTAAACATAGGAACAATCGGTCACGTTGACCACGGTAAGACAACCCTGACAGCGGCAATCACCAATGTACTTGCCAATCACCTTGGCACAGTACAGCCCAAGTCATTTGACGAAATTGACAATGCGCCTGAAGAAAAGGCAAGAGGAATCACCATTAACACAGCACACGTAGAATACGAAACAGAAAAAAGGCACTATGCACACGTTGACTGCCCGGGCCACGCAGACTACGTAAAAAACATGATTACCGGTGCTGCTCAGATGGACGGAGCAATCCTTGTTGTATCAGCATACGACGGTCCAATGCCGCAGACAAGGGAACACATACTGCTTGCAAGGCAAGTTAACGTACCTTACATAGTAGTATTCTTAAACAAAGTAGACATGGTAGATGACCCTGAACTCATTGAATTGGTAGAAATGGAAGTAAGGGAACTCTTAAACGAATACCAATTCCCCGGAGACGAAGTACCTGTAATCAAAGGCAGTGCATTAAAGGCGCTTGAATGCTCCTGCGGAAAGAGGGACTGCCCCAACTGCGGCCCCATTCTTGAACTTATGGACGCGGTAGACGAATTCATTCCGTTACCTGAAAGAGACATAGACAAGCCGTTCTTAATGCCCATAGAAGACGTATTCTCCATATCCGGAAGGGGAACAGTTGTAACCGGAAGGATAGAAAGAGGGGTAATCACCACCGGAGAAGAAGTAGAAATTGTAGGAATCAGGCCTACAATCAAGAGAGTAGTAACCGGTGTAGAAATGTTCAGGAAGATATTAGACAGGGGTGAAGCAGGAGACAACGTAGGCTTACTCTTAAGGGGAACCGACAAGAGAGAAGTAGAAAGGGGTCAGGTAGTAGCAAAACCTGGAACAATCACCCCGCACACCAAATTTGAAGGAGAAGTATACATCTTAACCAAAGAAGAAGGCGGAAGGCACAAGCCGTTCAGGGCAGGCTACAGGCCTCAATTCTACTTCAGGACAACAGACGTTACCGGTACAATTGAACTTCCTGACGGCAGGGAAGTTGTAATGCCCGGAGACAACCTTACAATCAAGGTTGAATTGATAACTCCGATTGCGATGGAAAAAGGCTTAAGGTTTGCTATCAGAGAAGGCGGAAGAACTGTCGGAGCAGGAACAGTTACAAATATTATTGAGTAATGGAGATTGATTTATGAAAAGCGATAGAATTAGAATCAGACTTAAAGCATACGACCACAGGGTGTTGGATCAATCTACATCTGAAATAGTGGAAACGGCGAAGAGGACAGGCTCTGAAGTTTCAGGGCCTATCCCTCTTCCTACCGAGATATCAAGATTTACCGTAATCAGGTCTCCACATGTAAACAAGAAGTCAAGAGAGCAGTTTGAAATAAGGGTACACAAAAGATTGATTGACATTCTTGAGCCTACAGAGAACACAATTGAAGCTTTAATGAAGCTTGAACTCCCGGCAGGAGTAAATGTGGAGATTAAGGCTACGGAAAAGAAGAATTAATTAAATGTTGCAGTTGAATTTGGAGGAAGATGTTATGGTTAACGGACTTATTGGTAAAAAAATTGGAATGTCACAGGTTTTCGACGAAAACGGAAAACTGATCCCTGTGACTTTGATAAAAGCGGGTCCATGTGTTGTTGTGCAGGTAAAAACTAAGGACAGAGACAACTATGAAGCCGTTCAGTTAGGTCTGGTTGAAAACATAAACCCGAAGAATATTAAAAAGCCTATTAAAGGACACCTTGAAAAAGCAGGGGTTGGAGCAGTAAGGGTTTTGAAAGAGTTTAAGCCTAACGGCGGCGAGGCTGTTGAGCCTGGTCAGAAGGTTACTGTTGAAATCTTTGAAGGTGTTGATAAGGTTAATATTACCGGGAAATCAAAAGGTAAAGGATTCCAGGGTGTTATTAAAAGGCACGGTTTCGGTGGCGGTAGAGCAACTCACGGCTCTATGTTCCACAGAGCACCCGGTTCAATCGGACAGTGTGCATGGCCTTCAAGGGTTTTCCCGGGCAAAAAATTGCCGGGGCAAATGGGTAACAAAAAGGTTACCGTAAAGGGCTTGAAGGTTGTTGGTATTGATAAAGAGAATAACCTTTTAATTGTAAAAGGTGCTGTCCCAGGAAGTCGTGGCAGCTATGTTTTCATAAATAAGGCTTAAGTGGGGTAGGTTATGGCTAAGGTTAAAGTGATAAATTTAGACAACCAGATTGTTGATGAAGTGGAACTCAACCCTTCTATATTTGAGGTTGAATTAAACGAACACCTTGTTTGGGAAGCTTTAAACGCTACCCTTGCTAACAGAAGGGTGGGAACCGCTTCTACAAAGAATAGAAAAGATGTTAAAGGCGGCGGTAAAAAACCCTGGAGACAGAAGGGTACAGGAAGGGCAAGGCACGGAAGTATCAGGTCTCCTTTATGGGTAGGCGGCGGAACTGTTCACGGCCCGCAGCCCAGGGATTTTTCCGTAAAATTTCCTAAAAAGAAGAGAAGAAAGGCTGTTAAGATGCTTCTTTCCGACAAACTTAGAAACGAAAAGCTTGTTGTTGTTGACAAGTTTGAGATTGAACAGCCTAAAACAAAGATTGTTTATGACAAGGTTATTAAGGGATTACAGGTTGATTCAGGCCTTTTGGTTGATGGCAACCTGAACAGAAACCTCTATCTCTCTTCAAGAAATATCCCAAGGTTAAAATCCCTTGTTGCTACCGATTTAAATGTTTTTGATTTAATGAAGTACGACTATATTCTTGTAAGCCTTGAAGGTTTGAAGAAAATAGAGGAGGTGCTCGGATGAGAACCGAATACGATATCATTATAAAACCCATTCTTTCCGAAAGGAGCACCTTCCTTCAGGAAAGGGAAAACGCTTATACATTTGAGGTGGCAAAAGACGCTACAAAGCCTCAAATTAAAAAAGCGGTTGAAAAGATATTCGGCGTTAAGGTTAAATCTGTTAGAACAATTAATGTTAAAGGCAAGAAGAAGAGATTGGGAAGGTTTGAAGGCAAGAGAAGAGATTGGAAAAAGGCTATTGTTTACCTTGCCGATAAAGAACAGAAGATTGACTTCTTTGATAATGTGTAGGAG
>WFPG01000253.1 GCA_015487755.1 Acidobacteriota bacterium | reverse complement strand
GTTTCCTTACTTTCATTTTGTGCTACATCTTCAGTTGGCAGAATCTTTTCAGCGATTTTATTATTTTCATCCTTATTTAAGCCGATATTTTTATTATTAAGTTTAGCAAGTTTTTTATTATGCTTTTTATGGGACACGAAAAAGACACCTGCAAGAACTAACACAATAACCAGAAAGAATATTATTATACCGACATAACTTTTTCTCTTTTTAACAGGATAATGTGTTTTTATTCTTGTAGGCTCAAATTCTCGGGTAGAGGGAATCGGCGGCGGAACTGCAATCGTCTTTGTACGCTCCACTATTTTTACTGTAGGCTCCGAAATTATTTCTTTCAACAAATTACTTACTTCGTTGCATGAAGAAAACCTATTCTCTGGATTATGTGCAACCATCTTCTTCAGAATTTTAACCACATTTTGAGGCACTGAAGTTAAGTTAATCTCTTGCTCGTTAAAAGAAACAATTTTGTACATTACCGTGGTAATTGTATCTCCATGAAAACATTTGTTGCCTGTAAGCATTTCGTAAAAAACAATGCCTGCCGAAAACTGGTCGCTTTTAGGAGAAACCTTTCCCTCTTTCAATTGCTCAGGTGCCATATACGACACAGTTCCTAAAAGCACCCCTGTTTGAGTTAAATCAGATCCGCTTTTTTTCGCTATCCCAAAATCCATAATTTTTATTGTATTATCAGGCAATACCCTTATATTTGACGGTTTTATATCCCTGTGGATAATCCCTTTTGAATGAGCGTAAGCCAGAGCGTCGCAAAGTTGTATCATTATTTTTATTGCAGTGTCTAAATCTAATTTTTTTGATTTTATCAGAGAATCAAGATCTTTCCCCTCGACATACTCCATCACTATATAAGGGGTATCCCCTTCCATTCCCATATCGTATATGGTTACAATATTCGGGTGCTGTAAAATTCCCGCAGATTTTGCTTCCCTGAAAAACCTCTCCCTCTGCTCTTTGTCTTGAAAAAGTTGGGGGTTCATTGTTTTTATGGCAACCTGCCTTTCAATTATAGGGTCAAAGGCAAGGTAAACAACCCCCATTGCACCTTTTCCGATTTCTTTGATAATTTCGTATTTACCGAATTTCATTTATCTATATAACCTCTATCATTCTTTAAATTTTAATTGAACATTGCCGAGGGTAATTATATCGCCTATATTCAAAACATATTCCGTGACTTTCACACCGTTTACATAAACACCTTTTTCACTGTTAAAGTCATAAATTTTGAACCCTTCCGGCTCAAAAACAATTTGTGCATGCTTAAATTCCACCGTTGGATTGTCTATAATAATATCGTTTGACTCATCATTTCCTATGTTAGTTGTGCCTAACTTCAACCTGAATTCGGTGCCTATATTCCCACCTGCGATTATCTCAAGTTTAGGCTGTCTTATAAGCATAGTTTTTCCCTCTTTATTATCAACCAATGAGGGGTCAAATACCGTTCCGTCTTCCATGTCAACCGCATTTGAAATACCGGTTTGAATACCTGTTTTTGTTTCAAATGACTCGTCAATATCATCAGGGGTTACATCCTCCATATTGTTGCCTGCCGTTTTATCTTCAATATCTTCAACATAAACATCAGGCTCCTCAAAATCTGGGGTACTATTTTCCTGCATAAGAATATTTGTCTGCAAAACTTCATCCATTTTCTCGCTGTAATCCTTTAATTTGTTAAACAAATCAAACCTTTCTTTGTTTTCATCGTCAAGCGCCTTAATCATTTCATCAGCCTTTTCTTGAGAAAACTCTCCTAAATCACACCTTACCTGAATCTCTTCCTTTTTTATATTCACCTCTGCCAATTCTTCCTCAATTTCATTAAGCATTGATTCTACTTCAGATTTTTGAACTGCTAATTGTTCCACCAAAGGATAGATTTCAGCGTTTAAGGTTTCTATCTTTTTGTCATAATCACCTTTAATTTTGTTGTACACAATATCTGTAATAGTGCCTTTTTTTTCCTCAAGTTTTTCCATTCTTTCAAGGTAAACCTTTTTTTCATCATCAAGCCTTTTTATACTTTTTATAATCTTATCAATCTCTTTAAAATTCATTATCTCCTCCTTTAATTGCCGTTGTTAATAATATTTTAACTTAAATTACGGAAAATCAAAAGAAAAGTTAATACTCAAAATCTATTCTGAAAGGCTTTAAAGCCCGTGGAAGAATTCCCAAAGTATAGGCAATTGTAATTCCGTAATTAGTGACTTTTATCCCTTTTTCTTTGAAAAAATTCATCCTTGAAACCATTGACTTTCTGTTTAACATACATGCCCCGCAATGAATTACAAGTTTTACATTAGATTTTTCAAAATCAAAGCCTTTTCCCTTATAGAATTCAAAGTTAAGTTTTTTCCCCGTGTACTGCCTTAAAAGACGCGGGATTTTTACAGTGCCTATATCGTCTCCAATCTGATGGTGGGAGCAGGCTTCCATAATTAAAACAGTGTCTCCGTTCTTCAGGTTTTCTATCTCTTTAGCACCTTCAACAAAAAAATCTAAATCCCCTTTGTACCTTGCAAAAATTATTGAAAAACTTGTCATAGGGATATCTTCGGGAACATCCGCCGCAACCTTTAAAAAGGCCTGTGAATCTGTAATCACAATGTCCGGTTTTTTGTTCAACAACCTCAAAGTGTGGTACAACTCCCTCTCTTTTACCACAATGCAGAATGAGTCATTGTCAAGGATATCCCTTATAG
>WFPG01000252.1 GCA_015487755.1 Acidobacteriota bacterium | reverse complement strand
TTATTAACCTGCTTCTCTGTTAAATCTTGCGGATGAGCACATTTCTTTTCGGTTTTTATTTTGTAAACTTTGAGAGTTGTTGTGGTTTTTACCTTCGGGGCTAATTCTCTTACAAAGGGGTTGCTTTTTAAATCTTCGCCGAAAATTGTTAAAGGTAAAAGAACTAACATAAAAATGAGAATGCTTTTTTTCATCTATCCTCCCGTCAAAATCAAATTCTAACACAAATTATGCTATAATGCATAAGAATTTAAACCGCATTATTAAGACGATGTTGAGAGGGATATGGTTGGAAAGATAAGAGAGATTGTTGAATTTTTGTCTTCCCTAATATGGAACTTCCCGGAAAAAGCACCCATTATGGTGGTCCTTCTTTTAGGTGCAGGGGTTTTTATAACCGTTTATTTAGGTTTTATTCAAATTAGAAAATTCTGGCATTCCTGGGAAGTTATATCAGGCAAGTACGACAACCCTGAAGAAGAGGGGGATATATCACACTTTCAGGCATTGTCCGCTGCGTTAAGCGCAACTGTCGGAATAGGCAACATTGCAGGGGTTGCCACCGCTATCCATTACGGAGGGCCCGGGGCATTGTTCTGGATGTGGATTACCGCTATCTTTGGAATGGCTTTGAAATACGCTGAATGCACATTGTCCCTTTATTACAGGAAGGTAAACCCCGACGGTTCGGTTTCAGGCGGCCCAATGTACTACATTGAAAGGGGATTGGGGGAAAAATTCAAGCCTATGGCAATGTTGTTCGCTGCATGCGCGGTTATCTCCTCATTCGGTTCGGGAAACGCTGTTCAGGCTTTTACGGTAGCAGACCAGTTTAAGTCTGATTTCGGAGTTCCCCAGTATATTACGGGTATAGTGCTTGTAATTATTGTCGGTTCTGTTATTTTAGGGGGAATTAAAAGAATAGGCCAGGTTGCCAGTAAACTTGCCCCTTTTATGGCTATGCTATATGTTGTAGCGTCAGTTACCGCAATACTTTTGCACATAGACAAAGTGCCGGGAATGTTTAAACTGATTATTAAATCTGCTTTTAACCCCCCTGCTGCAATAGGGGGTTTTGCGGGAACAACTTTTCTTTACACCTTAATCTGGGGGGTAAAAAGGGGGATCTTCTCAAATGAGGCGGGACAGGGTTCTGCCCCGATTGCACATGCTGCCGCAAAAACAAAGGAAGCGGCAAGGGAAGGCACTGTGGCAATGATAGGACCTTTTATTGATACCCTTGTCATTTGCACAATGACTGGCCTGGTGATTATTATATCAGGCGCCTGGACTTATGTTGACGGTTCGGGGGCAGCATTAAACGGCTCTCCAATGACCGCCAAGGCATTTGAACTTGCCCTTTCTTCATTAATTGGGCATTACGGAAGGTATCTTGTAACAATTTCCGTTTTTCTTTTCGGAGTTTCAACCGCGATTAGCTGGTCTTATTATGGGGATAGGTCAATTCAATACCTTGCCGGGGACAAAGCTATTTTCCCATACAGGGTTGTTTTCCTTATTATGCATTTTATCGGTGCAATCTTTACCCTTGAAGTTGTATGGGCTTTCGGGGACCTTGCGCTGGGCTTAATGGCGATACCTAATTTAATAGCGGTTGTTTTGCTGGCTCCAAAAGTTAAAGAAATTACAAAAGATTATTTTTCAAGGTATTGAGAGTAAGTAATGACCCTGTTCTTGCCGCTCTCCTTCCCGATATAAAGGGCCCTATCGGCTTCCTGTAAGAGTTTTTCGAAATTTTTCTGAGGAGAAAATTCGGTAACTCCGAATGTTAAAGTTATTTTAATAGGTTTATCGTAAACCACAAATTCTGTTTCTTCTATTGTTTTTCTGATTTTTTCGCAAACTTTCTGTGCGTTTTCAAGGGAAGTGTTTGTGAAAACGAATATAAACTCTTCCCCTCCGAATCTTGCTACTATATCCACTTTTCTTATTAAGTCCTGAAAAGTCTTTGAAACAGCCATTAAAACAATGTCACCTACCTGATGGGAAAAATTGTCATTAATTAGTTTAAAGTTGTCTAAATCGCAAATAGCAAAACAAAAGGTTTCTTTTTGCCTTAAAGCCCTTGATATCTCTCTCTCCATAAATTCTGAAAGCCCTCGCCTGTTCGGTAATCCCGTTAAATCGTCTGTTTTAGAGACTTTCTCTAT
>WFPG01000251.1 GCA_015487755.1 Acidobacteriota bacterium | reverse complement strand
TTGCGGCGGATTTTGCCATAACATCAAGGATTTTGAGAATTGTTGAAATTGTCACTTACGCATTTAACATAATTTTCATGCCTTTAATTGCCGAAAAGGTTGCGGAAAAAGATTTTAGACTTCTAAAACAATCACTTTCCCCTTTTCAGGACATAGTAATCTTTTTAGGTCTGGCAGGCGGTTTTCTTGTTTTTTCCCTTTCAAAATTTCTAATATTAAGCTGGCTTCCTCAAAGGTTTTCCCCGTCAATTTTCATACTTCAAATAATGTCTCCCGGTGTGGTTTTTTACTTTTACTTTGTCATGTTTAGGAGCATTATTCATTCAATGGAAGAAAAACCTATTCAAACTTACATAGAATTGGCAGGGGTTTTAGGGCTTTTTATCAGTTTTTTTGCCCTTTACAAAATAAACTTAAAACCTGCAATTTCAATATCGGTTAGCGTAAATACTTACTTTTTCTTAAAGGCTGTTTATTCATATATTTTTGTAAACAAAAGGCTTAAACTTGAAACAAAAAAAGTATTCTGGATATTTAACACAGTATTTTTAATTTTTCTTGCACTTTTATCACTAAAGTTTACCCTAATCTCACTGATAATATTTTTAGCGGTAGAAGGTTATTTTGCTATTAAAATCTATATCCCTATACTTTTAGGCTCAAGAAAATAAAAAAGGGGGCTAAAAAGCCCCCCGTTGATTCAAGTTAAACCTATTACACTAATTCAAGTGCATTAAAGAAGTATGAGATTTCATACTTTGCCGATTCCGGAGAATCGGAGCCGTGAACAGCGTTTCTCTCAATGTTTTCCGCAAACATCTTCCTTAATGTGCCTTCTTCCGCATTCTCAGGGTTTGTAGCGCCCATGAGTTTTCTCCAATCGGCAATTGCGTTTTCTTTTTCAAGAACCATTACAATAATCGGGCCTTCAGACATAAAGTCTGTAAGAGAGTTAAAGAAAGGCTTGTCTTTGTGAACATAGTAAAAGCCTTCCGCTTTCTCTTTCGTCAGTTTAATTTTCTTTAACCCTACAATTTTAAAACCGTTTTCTTCCACAATTGCAAGGATTTTGCCTGCGTATCCTTTTGAAACAGCATCAGGTTTGATAATCCCTAAAGTTCTTTCCATCTCTAATTCCACTCCTTATCTGTATTTTTTTCCAACTTCGTATCCCAATTCAAAAGCCTTGATATTGATAGCCTCAGTCCCTTTTGGAACCCTGCTTAAAATAGCCTCTTTCATCAAGTCAGGTTTTACAATCTCCGTAACCGCAACAACAATACCTGTTGCAATAACAGAGGTTGTAACAGTTAAGCCTATCTCTTTTTCAGCCAACTCAATAATAGGCACCTTAATTATCTTCCTGCCGTCTTCCCTTACATTTTTAACAAGGTTTTCTTCAAGTATTACAAGTGTGTCATCCTTTAAATCGGTGTAGTAAAGGTCGTAAGGCCTTTGAGCCGTTGCAAGGAAGAGGTCAAGTTTTGTGCATCTGTTAAAAAGGATTTCATCCTCGCTTATAATTACATCAACCTTTGTGGGGCCTCCTCTAACCTGAGAAGTATAGGTAGGGCTTTGAACAGCGTTCATTCCCTGCATAATTGCGGCGGTAGCAAGAAAGGCTCCCGCAGTAATAATCCCCTGTCCGCCTATTGCTCCGAATCTTGCTTCAAAGTGAAAAGACATACCTTACTCCCCTTTAAGTGATTCACAAAGTTTATAGTACGAGTCGGTAAATTCAGGTTTCTCAATTTCAACAAATTCACCTGTAACAACCTTGCCTGCCAATTCTTCTTCGCTCATCTTTTTTGCCCTTGACAAAGGCACGGTATGTTCTTTAATCCAGTCTAAAACTGCGTGCGGCGATTTCATCTTATTCCTTCTTCCAAGGTTGATATGGCAGTTTGAAACAACCTCAACTACAGAGCAGCCTTTGTGCTGCAGAGCCTTTTTAATGTACTTTGTCAAAATTACAGGCTTTAAAACAGATTCTCTTGCAACATAGGTAGCGCCTGCGCCAATAGCAAGGTTTACAATGTCAAACTGGCTGTCATAGTTGCCGTAAGGGGTTGTCTGGGTTTTAAACCCTGTCGGGGTTGTAGGTGAATACTGCCCCCCTGTCATACCGTACACATTGTTGTTGATAACAATAATGGTCAAGTCAATGTTTCTTCTGCAAGCATGGATAAAGTGGTTACCGCCGATAGCAGTCTGGTCTCCGTCACCGCCGAAAACAACCACATATTTATCAGGAGCAGCCAATTTTATTCCTGTCGCAAAAGCTACAGGCCTTCCGTGGGTGGTGTGCATTGTGTTGAAATCAATGTATCCGCTAATCCTGCCCGAGCACCCGATACCTGAAACAACAGCCATGTCGTCTTTGGAAATATTCAATTCATGAACCGCTCTGAAAAAAGCCTGTAAAATAGCACCGTCTCCGCAACCGGGACACCATTGCAGGTTTCTATAGTCCTGCCTTAAATAATACTCAAAATTTATATAACCAGCCATTAGAATACCTCCTCAAAACGGTTAACAATATCGGTAGGCGAAACCGGTGTGCCGTCAAGTTTAAGAAGGTCTTTAATAGGAAGCCTACCTTTGTTAACCCTTTCCACTTCGTAAATTATCTGGCCTAAGTTTGCCTCAGCAACCATTATTCCTTTGTATTTGCCTGATGCGATTACTTCGTCCAATTGTTTATCTGGGAATGGCCAGATTGTAATAGGCCTGAATACGCCTACTTTTTTACCCTTTTCCCTTAACACTTTGGATGCCAACTTTGCCGCAGCCCCTGTTGAGCCGTAAGCAAATATCACATATTCGGCATCTTCCATATTGAAAAGTTCGTTTTTAACAATTTCATCTGCATGGTTTTCAACCTTTTTCATCATTCTTTCCTGCTGCTGCCTTATCATATCCTTTTCAATTGTAGGATAGCCGTATTCATTGTGGTTCAAGCCGGTTAAGTGGAACCTGTACCCTCTGAAGAATGCCCCCATAGGAGGAACATCGCCCTTGCTCATATCAAAGGGCTTGTATTTTTCGCCGTCTTTAGGCTGGAAAATTTCTCTTTCAACTACATCTAATTCAGAAGGGTCAGGCAATTCAACCATTGTATTCATATGGCCTAAAATTTCATCTCCAAGAATGAAAACCGGCGTCCTGAATTTTTCAGCAAGGTTAAAAGCCCTTACCGTCTCATAGTACATCTCCTGCGCATTTCCCGGAACAATGGCAATGGTAGGATGGTCGCCGTGTGTTCCCCACCTTGCCTGCATAACATCACTCTGGCTCGGCGCAGTCGGAAAACCTGTTGAAGGGCCGCCTCTCATTATGTTAACAATCACAACAGGCGTCTCTGTAATGCAAGCGTAGCCTATATGCTCCGCTTTTAATGAAATTCCGGGGCCAGAAGATGCTGTCATAGCCTTTACCCCTGTCCATGCGGCACCTATTGCTGCAGCCATACTTGCAATTTCATCTTCCATTTGAATGAAAGCACCGCCGACTTTAGGCAACTCTTTTGACATTACCTCCATTATCTCCGAAGAAGGGGTAATGGGATAACCCGCATAAAACCTGCAACCTGCGTCAATAGCCGCAAGCGCTATAAGTTCGTTACCTGTATATACCCCTTTCCTATTACTCATTTGTTTCCTCCTCATCTATACGGATAGCAAAATCAGGGCATCTCATTTCGCATGTCCTACACCCGATGCAGTATTCCTCTGCATCGACTTTTGAAACAACCCCGTATACTGAAAATTTATTATTCACAAGCTGCAAAGTCCCCGTGGGACAAACAGCGACACAGATACCGCAACCTTTACAGAGATTTTCATATACATGTACTCTGTGAGGCACTTTGCTCGGTTTTTTACGCCTTTTTAGAGCCTCTTCGTTGATTCTTCTATCTTCGCCTGTCATTTTTTAAACTCCCTTATTTTTTCAATGCTCTAAGCATTGTTTCGCCTATTTCGGCAGGGCTTTTTACAACATGAACGCCTGCATTGGCAAGTGCTTCCATTTTTTCTTTAGCAGTCCCTTTACCGCCTGCAATAATTGCCCCTGCGTGCCCCATTCTCTTTCCTTTTGGAGCGGTTTGCCCTGCAATAAAAGAAACAACAGGTTTTGTTACATGCTGTTTAATAAATTCCGCAGCCTCTTCTTCAGCGGTTCCGCCGATTTCACCAATCATAACTATGCCTTCGGTTTCAGGGTCTTCCTGAAAGAGTTTTAACGCGTCAACAAAGTTTGTTCCGTTAACAGGGTCTCCGCCAATTCCTATACATGTTGACTGGCCTAACCCCCTCTGGGTTAACTGAAAAACCGCTTCATAGGTTAATGTTCCGCTTCTTGAAACAACGCCAATTGAGCCTTTTTTATGAATAAAGCCGGGCATAATACCTATTTTAGCCTCTTCGGGAGTGATTATCCCCGGGCAATTAGGCCCTATTAACCTTGACTTTTTATCCTTCATGTAATTTTTAACCTTAACCATATCAAGAACAGGAATCCCTTCCGTAATGCAAACAATCAATTCCATTTCTGCATCAACCGCTTCCATAATAGCGTCTGCCGCAAATGCAGGGGGAACAAAAATTAAAGAAACATTTGCACCTGTTTGCTTTCTTGCTTCCGCAACAGTATTGAAAACAGGAACCCCTTCAACAGTCTCGCCTGCCTTGCCGGGGGTAACGCCTGCAACAATGTTGGTACCGTAAGCAATACATTGTGAGGTGTGAAACCTACCCTCTTTACCTGTAATTCCCTGAACCAAAACTCTTGAATCTTTATTTACAAGGACAGCCATTTTATCCCTCCATCACTTTGCGTTAACAATTGCGGCAACCTTTTCGGCAGCCTCTTTTAACTCGGTTGCAACTTCAAAATTCAATCCTGAATTTTTCAAAATCTCTGCACCCTGCTCAGCGTTTGTACCCTGAAGCCTGATTACTATGGGAACATTAACGCCGACATTTTTAGCAGCCTGAACAATACCTTCAGCAACCATATCGCATCTAACAATTCCGCCGAAAATGTTTATTAAAACAGCCTCAACTTTCGGGTCTGAAAGGATAAGCCTGAAAGCGTTTGAAACCCTCTCGGTATTTGCTGCACCGCCTACATCAAGGAAGTTGGCAGGCTCGGCACCTGCAAGTTTAATGATATCCATTGTTGCCATTGCAAGGCCTGCACCGTTAACCATACAGCCTACATTACCGTCAAGTTTAATAAAGTTTAAATCGTACTTAGACGCCTCAACCTCATATTCGTTTTCTTCTGTTATGTCCCTTAATTCAACAATTTCAGGATGCCTGAAAAGTGCGTTATCGTCAAAGTTCATCTTTGCGTCAAGAGCAAGCACATCGCCTTCTTTTGTAATAACAAGTGGGTTGATTTCGGCAAGGGATGCGTCTTTCGCCTCAAAAGCCTTATACAATGCAATAAAGAATTTAACCGCCTTTTTAGCAACATCCCCTGTTAAATTCAAACCGTAAGCAAGTTTTCTTGCCTGAAATGCCGCAAGCCCTATTGACGGGTCAACATATTCTTTTAAAATCTTTTCAGGAGTTTTTGCGGCAACTTCTTCTATCTCAACACCGCCTTCGGTTGAAGCCATAACAACAGGCTTTCCCGTCCCTCTGTCAACAACAATACCCACATAAAGCTCTTTTTCAATGTTCAGCCCCTGCTCAACAAGCACTTTGTGCACCTTTTTGCCTTCAGGACCTGTCTGGTGAGTTACAAGGGTCATTCCAATCATTTGCTTGGCTATTTCATACGCCTCTTCAGGGTTTTTGGCAAGTTTAACTCCGCCGCCTTTTCCCCTTCCACCGGCGTGTATCTGAGCCTTTATAACGCATAAATTACCGCCTAACTTCTCCGCAATGGCCTTAGCCTCCTCAGGTGTAAAGGCAACTTCACCTTTGGGGGTAGGCACTCCGAATTCTCTCAAAATCGCCTTAGCTTGATACTCGTGGATTTTCAAAACAACCTCCCACTTTTGTTTTTGTGGCTTCCCACAAAAAAATTTTTCATAAAATTATAGCATATTTTAAAAGATTAAAACTTTTCTAATTCCTTTAAAACCCCTTTTAACATATCCCTTTTTTCTCTGTAGGGAATAAAAGCCGATTTAAAGCTCTGAATTATAATATCTTTTATCTCTTCAAGGGTAAATCCGTAGTATTCGTGAGCAATCATAAACTCTCTGGTTAATGTGGTATCTGAAACAAGCCTGTTGTCAGTGTTTAAAGTTATTCTTAACCCTAAATCATAGTAAAGCCTGACAGGATGGTCTTCAAACCTTTTTACAGCCTTGGTTTGAATATTGGAAGAAATGCATACTTCGAGAGGGATTCTATGGTCGTTTACATAGTTTAAAAGGTCTCCGTTTTCAAAAAGCCTTGTACCGTGGCCTATTCTATGGGCACCGCAGTAATGAATTGCCTGATGGATAGATTCAGGACCGTAAGCCTCACCTGCATGTGCCGTTGAGTTTAAGTTGTTTTTCAAAACAAGATGGAAAGCATCCCTGTGCTCTTTTGCAGGGTAATCCTCTTCAGCGCCTGCCAAATCAAATGCAACAACACCTTTATTTTTATATGCAACGGATAATTCAGCAAGTTTCATAGAGTATTTAGGGTCAATGTTTCTTATTCCGCAGATTATAATACCGGATTTTACCCCAAAATCTTTTTCACCTTGCCTTAACCCTGCTAAAACTGCTTCTAAAATCGCAACGAGCCCTAATCCCTTCTTCTGGTGAAGTATAGGCGAATACCTTACTTCAATGTATTTAACATTTTCTTTTGAGACATCTTCAATAAGTTCGTAAGCAGCTCTATATAAAGCCTCTTCTTCCTGTAAAACGCTTAGAGTAATGTCAAATGCTTTAAGGTAATCAACAAGGCTTTTACACTCAAAACCCGGTTGTAATAATTTCTTTAATTCATCAGGATTATCGGTAGGCAGTTTAACCTTTTGTTTTTCTGCCTCATCAAGGACAGTTTCTACCCTTAAACTTCCGTCAAGGTGACAATGTAATTCAACTTTTGGCAATGCTTTTATAATATCTTCGGTTACAGGCCTATCATCTCCCTTTTTAGGCTTAACATATTCTTTCCCTATTTCCTGTTGCAATTTTTCTTCTGTCATAGAACCTCCTTCATCTTTTAAAAGATTATAGATAAATTTTCAGGTATTTGAAAGAAAAATTAGAGTTTCAGTTTTTAATTGAGTTAATATGCTTCTTTAAAATTTCTATTTGTTCAACTTTTGAAGTTATATTGTTGTCTATGGCTTCGGAAATTACTTTATCAAGTATTTTTTTTATATCCCTTCCTTCTTCCATACCAAATTTAACAGCATCTTTACCACTTATATGGAGTTTAAAATCAATGTATTTATCAATGTATAGGCTTATGTTCTTTTTATAATTTTCATCGTCAAAAAAGGCAATCGCAAAAAGGAGTATCTCCGTTTCAACCCCTTTGAAAAAATGGTAATACTCGGAAATTTTTCTTTCTCTCCACTTTGCAAATATTGAATACTCTCTTAAAAATGCTTTGTAATTCAACAGAATGTTTTTTTCTCTTCTTCTTAATGTTAGTTTTTCCGCTATCTCCTGCCTTCTTTCTTTATTTGTGTGAATTAATATAGCCATGAGATAAAGCAGCCATTCTTCGACACTGTTTTTATAAAGCAATTTATACCATGTGAGAACAGAGTCTATATTTAATGCTATCTGCTTTATATAGTGGTCTATTTTTATATCGTCTCCAAAAAACTTCAAACAACCGTATTTCTCAAAATCGTCAAGTATAAATGACGCATTGTTCTCAGCGAATAATTGTTTAAATTCTTTTAAATATCTTATTCCCGTTATTGTAGAAAATATATTGTGGCTTGCGGCAGAGAGCATCAGGTTTTCCGTTGTTTTGCCTATTTTAAACTGAAACCTGTGCTTAAACCTTAAAGCCCTTAAAATTCTGGTAGCGTCGTCAATAAAACTTAATGAGTGCAACACCCTTATAATTCTGTCTTTTAAATCCCTTCTTCCGTTAAAGTAATCAATCAAATCACCAAACCGCTTCCTGTTCAAACAAATAGCCATTGCATTTATGGTAAAATCCCTTCTATACAAATCGTGAAACAGGCTTCCGGGGGTAACCCTCGGCAAATCGCCGGGGAAATCATAATATTCAAACCTTAAAGTAGCGACATCAATTCTCAGCCCGTTTTCCAGCACAACAACGGCTGTATTGAATTTATCGTGAGTTTTAACCCTGCCTTTAAGTTTTAATGCAAGTGCTTTTCCAAAACCCATCCCGTCTTCAGACACTACAAAATCCAGGTCAAAATTTCTCTTTTTTAAAAGCAAGTCTCTCACAAACCCGCCAACAATGTATAACTCAACCCCCCTTTCTTCAGCAAGGTCAGATGCTGCTTCAAGAATGGAAAATATTTCAGACGGAAGGCTTTCCCTTAACCTTTCTTTTAAATTTATTGAAACTTCACCGCCTACATCTTTCACTACTACAAAATGCTTTAAAGCGGCAGTCCTTGTTATAATCCCTTTAACCTTTCCGTTTTTTACAACAAAAACAAGTTTTATACCTTTTTCAAGAAAAAGTTTTTTTACATTCTCAATATCCTCTTCCGCATCAACTTTTATTACTTCTCTTACTGCAAAATTATTTACAGGGTAATTATCAAGTCTTTTTGAAATTGCATAATCAATATCCTGCCTTAAAATATAACCGGTATAATCCCCTTTACCGTTCATAATGGGCAATGAGTTCACCTTAACCCTGTTAAAAACATCAAATGCTTCCCTTACTGTGGTTTCTTCTTTTAAAACAGCTATAGGAGGAGAAAGTATGTCTCCACATTTCGTTAACGGGGGAATTTTTTCAAGAATATTTTCAACATAATTTCTAACTTCAAATATTGTTTTGTCTTTAAAAACTTTGGAAATCACATTCTTATGCCCGCCACCTAAATCATTAAAAACCTTTTGCAAGTCTATATCTGAATAATTATTTTTTACAATCAGGTAAACCTTTTTTTCCATTTGTAGTATTGCAATAAAGAGATCTATTGCTTCCAACTCCATTACCCTGTGGATCACTGTTGACACATCGGAAAAATACTTATTTAAAGTCAACTGAACAATTGCAATCTCTCTTCCTTTAATTTTAATTCTTTCAATGCCGGGAATTATCTTATTTAAAAGTTCTACCTGCTTTTTGTTTAAAGGGGTTTTCAAAACCCTTGCAACATGAGTAAGATTGGCTCCACACCTCAACAAAAAGGCCACCGCTTCTATATCTTCCGGAGTTGTTTCTGCAAAAGAAAGAAAATCAGTATCCTCATAAATACCGATAACCCCTAATGTTGCATAATCTTCCGGAATATCAACACCGTTATCCTTTAAAAAATCTACCACAATGGAAGTGGTTGAGCCCCTTTTTTTAATAAAATTATTTTTAACACTTAAAAACATCCTTTGTGCGGTTTTTATATGATGGTCAAATACAAAAAGATTTTCTTTTTTTACTGTTTTTACTTTTTTACATAACTCTCCAAGCCTGTTGCAACTGGAAGTATCCACAACAACAGCTGACTGCAATTGATATCTCCTTGTTTCAGCAAGTTTGGTTTCTTTAGG
>WFPG01000250.1 GCA_015487755.1 Acidobacteriota bacterium | reverse complement strand
TAATAATTGACACGGAAAACTGTAAGGGCTGCGGGCTATGCATTGCAAACTGTCCGACAAATACATTGGGCTTCTCTGAAGATTTCAACTCAAGCGGGTTTCACTTTTCCGAAATGAAGCAGGACACCTGCATCGCATGCCAGAGCTGTGCAATGGTATGCCCCGATGTTGTCATCACAGTTTATAGATTAAAAAAGGAAAAAACAGGTTAGGAGATAATATGAGCGAATACTTATTGATGAAAGGAAACTATGCCCTTGCGGAAGCGGCAATAAGGGCTGGCTGCGAAGGATACTTTGCCTACCCTATCACCCCCCAATCTGAAGTCGGGGAATACATGTCTGTTCACATGCCTGAAAAAGGAAGGGTTTTCTTACAGGCTGAAAGTGAGGTTGCGGCAATAAATATGCTCTACGGTGCAGCAGGTGCAGGCTTTAAGGTTATGACATCTTCCTCTTCCCCGGGGATATCCCTTATGACAGAGGGGATTTCATACATAGCGGGGGCGGAACTTCCCTGCGTAATTGTCAATGTAAACAGAGGGGGCCCCGGCCTCGGCACTATTCAGCCTTCTCAGGGAGACTACTTTCAATCAACGAAAGGGGGAGGCCACGGGGATTACAGGCTTATAGTTTTAGCACCTTCTTCCGTTCAGGAGATAGCCGACTTAACCTATCTTGCCTTTGATCTGGCATGGAAGTACAGAAACCCTTCCTTAATCCTTATGGACGGGGCATTAGGGCAGATGATGGAAAAGGTTAAATTCAACCCTTACACAGAGCCAGAAAGGGATATATCATGGGCAACAAGGGGCAAAACCCCCGACAGGGATACAAACTTTATAACATCTCTCTGGATTAAGCCTGAAGAGATGGAGCAGGTAAATTTAAGGTTACAGGCAAAGTACAAAGAGATTGAAGAAAACGAAGTTAGATACGACGCATACAACATAGAAGACGCAGAACTTATTTTGGTTGCATTCGGCTTATCCGCAAGGATTGCCTCAAAATCAATGCAGATTTTAAGGGAAAAGGGATACAAAGTAGGGCTTATAAAACCTATTACACTCTGGCCTTACCCCTATAAAATCCTTCAGGAATTAGCCTCAAACGACAGGGTAAAAGGTTTTTTCGTAACAGAGTTAAACTCAGGCCAGATGGTTGAAGATGTTAGGCTTGGAGTAAACGGCAAAAAAGAGGTGGGATTTTATGGAAGGTTAGGCGGAATGATATATTCCCCCGAAGAAATAGTGGAAAATATTATCCCCTTTTGCGAAAAGAACGGGATTGTACCTCAGGAGGCAATATGAAAACTCAAATAAATCTTGAAAATTACGAAAAGGTTTTTGAAAAACCGGATACTTTAAAAGATGTTAAAACACATTACTGCCCCGGCTGCGGTCACGGAGTTGTCCACAGGCTTACAATGGAAGTGGTGAAAGAACTTGACATTCAGGATAAAACAATAGGGATAGCCCCTGTCGGCTGCTCTGTTTTTGCATACTATTACATGAATGTTGATATGCAGCAGGCGGCTCACGGAAGGGCTTGCGCAGTTGCGACGGGAATTAAGAGAATGCTTCCCGACCACTATGTTTTCACATATCAGGGAGACGGAGACCTTGCTGCAATAGGCACGGCAGAGACAATCCACGCATGCAGCAGGGGAGAAAACATAACAATAATCTTCATAAACAACGCAATTTACGGAATGACAGGCGGGCAAATGGCACCTACCACCATTCTGGGTCAAAAAACATCTACTTCAACAGGGGGTAGAAATGCTCAAAGAGACGGCATGCCGATAAACATGAGCGAAATTGTGGCACTTTTGCCCGGCACTGTTTATGTTGAACGAGTTGCGGTAAACAAGCCTGGAAGGGTTAGAAAAACTAAAAAGGCAATTTTAAAAGCCTTTAAGGCACAGCAACTGAAAAAGGGGACATCCTTTATTGAGGTTGTTTCAAACTGCAATACAAACTGGAAAATGACACCTGTTGAGGCTAATAAGTGGATTGACGATGTTCTCTTAAACCAGTATCCGTTAGGGGTATTCAAAGATGAAACAGGGATTAAGTAAGGAGAAATTATGACTGAAGAAATAGTATTTGCAGGATTCGGGGGACAGGGGGTTTTGTCATTAGGCCAGATTATTGCCTATTCAGGCATGCTTGAAGGAAAAGAGGTATGCTGGATGCCCTCATACGGCCCTGAAATGAGAGGGGGAACGGCAAACTGCATTGTCTCGGTTTCAGACGAGCCCATATCCTCACCCATACTTGCTACATTTGACACTGCAATTGTTTTAAACAGGCCATCCTTTGAAAAGTTTGAACCTAAGGTAAAGAAAAACGGGACTCTTATCTATGACTCAACAACAATTAAAGTTAAATCCGAAAGAGAAGACATAGAGGTAATCGGGATAGACGCCTTTGACCATGCTTTAAAACTAAAAAACAGCAAGGTAATGGGCATGATTTTATTGGGGGCATACCTTAAGAAAAAGCCTATAGTAAAAACCGAAAGCGTAAAAGAGGCGTTAAAGCATGTGCTTCCTGAAAGGCATCACAAACTTATTCCGCTAAACTTACAGGCACTTGAATTAGGGGCGTCCCTTATCTAACATTATCAAACAATTTTCGTCAATAAAGAGGAAACGGCAAAACCGTTTCCTTTTTTTATGCTAAAATTTAGGCGAGGTGTTTATGAAGAAGTTTATTGCAGTAATTTTAATTTTTTTAATGCCTGTTACCTTAAAAGCGGAAACCCCACAAAGGATTTTGAGGCAAATGTTTGAAAGCATAAAGGCAAACTGGTTTCCCTCAAACTATGCAAAGTTTAAATCTCTCGAACTTTCAGGGGATATGTCAATCACTGTGCCCTATTCAAGCGTTTCAAAAAGGCTAAAGTATGTTCAGGGGGATTTATCCTTTGCCTTCAACTTCAGCGGTGTTTTACAGCCCTCTGGAGTTTGCAAATTCAACCTTCAGGGAGACTTCGGCAATGTGACCTATTGCGTAACCCCTTCAAAAACAATTACTTATTCAGAAGATTTCAACGCATACTCAATTTCCGATTCAAACACCTCAAACTTAAACAACTTTAAATCCTACTTTATAAAAAAAGTGAATGCTTTAAAAGACAACTTCACATCGGGAAGGTGGAACTTTCAAATTCAAAACACTGTTGTTTTAGGGGGAGACAAATGCTATAAGGTTACCGCATTCACCCCTGTAAAAGAAGGGCAGAGGAGAAACAAACGCTCAAATGTCATAAAACTGAAAGATTTACTGACCTTTTACAAAAAGGGAAAGGTTGTATTTTTCATAAGGCACAAAGACTATCTTCCCGTTAGGATTGAATACTCAAACCCGGAGCAAAACATAGACTCAACAATTACATTCTTTTACGGCAACCAGAAACAGCCTGCATCCTTGTATGTTGAAGGCACGGCGGCAAATGTTGACGGCAGGGGAGACGCTTCAATTGGATACAACAACAAAATTCTCTCATACATTCAATTGAGTTTATCAAACGCATTAAACCAATCTTACACATTC
>WFPG01000249.1 GCA_015487755.1 Acidobacteriota bacterium | reverse complement strand
GGTTTTAACTATTCATATAAAAACCTTGAGTTTTCAGGTTTTGTTCAGTCAATTGAAAAGCATGAAGTTTTGTTTAACGGCAGCCGATGGGTAATAGAAGAGACTGGCCATCACGATTATGACAAGCAGGTTTCAAGCGGGTTTCAGGTAAATTACAAAACCGATTTTAAAGGATTGAGGGGCAATTACAGGTTTTTTATATATAACAACACTGTTTCTCACTTTTTATGTGGTGCGGATTTAGACAATCCTTATGAAATGCCTCAATTGAAAACAGCAAGCGGTTTCGGATTGTCTTTTGACCAGTTTTTGACGGAAGGTTTTGGGGTATTTTTCAGGTACGGAAAGTCTTACAAAAAACTTCACCCTTATGAAGATTTTTACTCTTTAGGTTTTTCTTATTCAGGGGTTTTTGCCGACAAGGATACTATTCTTTTCGGTTTTTCCAAAGTAAATTCATCAAAACACACAGATTATAAAGACGAAAACCATTTTGAGTTTCAGTATAAGTATGAGATTTCCGAGAATATGCTAATTGCAATGGATTATCAATATGTTCAAAACCTGATTGGTTTTCCTAAAGTGGATTTATCTGTACTAACATTCAGGCTAACAATGGCTTTTTAGGGGGGCAAAGCCCCCTTTCCCCTCCCTTTTACATAATTGCTTTTTCTTTTAAGTCTTTTATCTTATCCCTGATTTTTGCAGCCTCTTCAAACTTTAATTCTTTTGCAAGCTTTTTCATCTGTTTTTCAAGTTGTTTTATGTGCTCAAGCAATGCTTCCCTTGAGTAATTTTCTATTTCGCTTTCCTCTTCAAGTTTTACGGTAAAGTAATCTTTTTCAAATATTGAAGAGAGTATGTTTTCATAGGATTTAATAATTGTTTGAGGGGTTATGCCGTGTTTTTTGTTGTATTCAATCTGCTTTTTCCTTCTTCTATTGCTTTCTTTTATTGTGTTTTCAATAGCCTTCGTTATTCTGTCCGCATAGAATATGGCTGTTCCGTTAACATTCCTTGCAGCCCTACCGGATACCTGAATAAGCGATGTTTCGCTTCTTAAAAACCCCTCTTTGTCAGCATCTAAAACAGCAACAAGGGATACCTCAGGCAAATCAAGCCCTTCCCTTAAAAGGTTGACCCCCACAAGGACATCAAATTCCCCTTTTCTCAAATTTTTGAGTATTTCAACCCTTTCAAGGGTGTCTATGTCTGAGTGAAGGTACTTTGCCTTTATCCCTAATTCAATAAGGTATTCGCTTAAATTTTCAGCCATTTTTTTGGTTAATGTGGCAACAAGCACCCTTTCTTTCTTCTCAATTCTTTTTTGAATTTCGTCTATTAAGTCGTCAACCTGATTTTTTGCAGGCTTTACAATTATTTCAGGGTCTATCAATCCGGTAGGCCTGATAATCTGCTCTGCCGTAATGCCCTTTGATTTTTCTAATTCATACTTACCCGGGGTTGCTGAGACAAATAGAATCTGGTTTATCTTTTCCTCAAACTCTTCAAACATTAAAGGCCTGTTGTCAAGTGCGGAAGGAAGCCTGAACCCGAATTCAACGAGGGTTTCCTTTCTGCTTCTGTCTCCCCTGAACATCCCCCCAATTTGAGGGATTGTTATGTGGCTTTCGTCAACAATAACGAGAAAGTCTTCAGGGAAGTAGTCTAAAAGGGTAAATGGCGGTTCTCCTTCACTCCTTCCTTCAAGGTGTCTTGAGTAATTTTCAATCCCCTTGCATATCCCTGTTTCAAGGAGCATTTCAATATCGTAATTTGTCCTTTGTGCAAGCCTCTGTGCTTCAAGAAGTTTCCCTTTCTTTTCAAAAAACTCAAGCCTTTCCTTTAATTCTTCCCTTATCCTTTCAACTGCGATTAATAGCCTTTCCCTGCTTGTTACATAGTGAGAGGACGGGAATATTTCTATTGAATTTACCGTTTTCACTGTCTTTCCCGTTAAAGGGTCAAAGAGTTTTATAGATTCAATTTCGTCGTCAAACATTTCAATCCTTATTCCTTCTTCCTGATAGGACGGGAATACTTCAATGGTGTCTCCCCTTACCCTGAATGTCCCTGCTTCAGACTCAAACATGCTCCTTACATATTGAATCTGGGCTAATTCCATTAAAAGCCTTCCCCTGTTTTTTATCTCTCCCGCTGAAATTGTTATTGCCATATTTTTGTATTCACGGGGAGAGCCTAATCCGTAAATACAGGATACAGAGGCTATTACAATTACATCCCTTCTTGTTAAAAGGCTTTTTGTTGCCGACAACCTCAATTTTTCAATCTGTTCGTTTATTGACGAGTCTTTTTCAATGTATAAATCGCTTTCCGGAACATAGGCTTCAGGCTGATAGTAATCGTAGTATGACACAAAGTATTCAACGGCATTTTCAGGGAAGAATGTTTTAAATTCATTGTATAACTGTGCGGCGAGGGTTTTGTTGTGGGCAATTATAAGGGTAGGCCTCTGCCATTTTTCAATAATGTTTGCCATTGTAAAGGTTTTTCCCGAGCCTGTTACCCCTAAAAGGGTCTGGTAGCGGTTTCCCTTTTCAAGGCTTTTCAATATTGTTTCTATCGCTTCCGGCTGGTCGCCGCAGGGCTTGTAATCTGATACTAATTTAAACTCTGTCATTGCTTTTTAAACGGTTTGATTGTTTGAAGGTATCTTTTCATCTTAACAGGGTAGTTTGTAATTATTCCGTTTATCCCCTGTTTATAGAAGTATAAAACGTCTTGAACATCGTCAACAGAGTAGCAGTAAACCTGTTTTCCGCTTTCAAGAAGTTTTTTAATTTCCTTTTCCGAAAAAAATTCATGTTCAAAGACAACACCGTCAACCCTGTGTTTTATAACATAATCGCAAAGGTCAAAAAAATCGCCGCTTATTAAAAAAAGGCAGGGTATTTCAGGGAATGTTTTCTTTAACTTTTTAATTGTGTAATGATGAAAAGATGAGATTATGAACCTTTCAGGATTTTCTTTTAACTCTGAAAAATTTGCAAGTTTTTCGGCAACCGCGCTTTCTTTTAGTTCAAGGTTAAAATTTAGGGAAGGGAAAAGGGACAATGCATCTTTCAAGGTTGGCAGTAATTTAAAGTTTTTCGGCGGTTCTGTAATGTGGTTTAGTGTTTTTTTATCGTGGTGAAGGACAATCTCCCCCTCTTCATTAAGCCGTAAATCAATTTCAGCCCAATTTATCCCGTTTTTTAGTATATAATCAAACCCTTCAAGGGAGTTTTCGGGCATTTCACCCTTTGCTCCCCTGTGGCCTATAATTTTGAATTTTTCATTCATAGTTATCTTTTAAGATAATTCAAAAGGGCTGTCTTCACTATTCCTTAATATATTGTCCTGCTCAAGCGCCTCTTCCATATTTTCCTGAGCAATATCGCTTGTAGATTGAATTCCCTGAATTTTAAGTTTAAATTCATCGGGATTTGAAGCCCTTCTCATAGCCTCTTCAAGGGTTATTAACCCCTGCTTGTAAAGAAAGTAAAGAGACTGGTCAAATGTCTGCATTCCGTACTGTGAGGTTCCCCTTTCAATAGCGTCGTGAATAAGTTTTGTTTTTTCTTTATCTTCAATTAGTGTTCTGATATAGGGGGTTACCCTCATAACCTCAACGGCGGGCACCCTGCCTTTTCCGTCTGCCTTGGGCACAAGCCTCATTGATATAACAGCCTTTAAAACCTGCGCAAGTTGTAGCCTTATCTGTTTTTGCTGGTGAGGAGGGAATACCGAAATAATACGGTTAATTGTCTCTGTTGCGTCAAGTGTATGCAATGTTGAGAGAACAAGGTGGCCTGTTTCCGCAGCAGTTAACGCGGTTTCAATTGTTTCATAGTCTCTCATTTCACCGACAAGTATAACATCAGGGTCCTGACGAAGAGCGCCTCTCAAAGCATTTGCGAAATCCCTTGTATCAACGCCTATTTCCCTCTGATTGATAATTGACTTTTTATCCCTATGCAAAAACTCTATCGGGTCTTCAATTGTGATTATATGCTCTGTCCTTGTTGAGTTAATATAGTCAATCATTGCTGCCAGAGTGGTGGATTTACCTGAACCTGTCGTCCCTGTGCAAAGGACAAGCCCTCTCTGTTCTTCGCATATCTTTTCAATAACCTTTGGAAGCAACAGTTCCTTGATTGTTCTTATTTTAACGGGAATTACCCTTAAAACCAAGCCGACGGTTCCCCTTTGCTGAAATATATTACATCTAAACCTTCCTAACCCCGGTACGGAGTATGCAATGTCTATCTCAAGGTTTTCTTTAAACTTCTGCTTCTGCCTTGCGTTCATTAAGGAAAACGCCATTGCAATTGTATCTTCCTGCATAAGTTTTTTTAATTCTGTCAACGGGGTAAGTTTTCCGTTAATCCTTAAAACAGGGTATGAGCCTACCTTTAAGTGAAGGTCGGAAGCGCCTCTCTGGGTTGCAATTTTTAACAAATCATTGATATGCATAAATCCTCCAAATATTTGATTATCTATAAATAAATTAACACAAAAATAG
>WFPG01000248.1 GCA_015487755.1 Acidobacteriota bacterium | reverse complement strand
GTTTTTTGTTTTCTTCCATCAATTCTTCTAAAACCATTGAATCAACTGAAAAACCGACAACTTTTGCTACTTTTTCTTTTAAAATATTATCGTCTATAGGTTCTTCCACAAACTCATCAACATGGTAAGTGTTTTTTGCAAGCGTCTGGTATTTGACGCCTTTATGAACAGAGGCAACCACCACTATTTTTGTATCAGGCTTTTTGTCTTTAATCTCTTTTATCACATCAAAACCGGATTTTTTAGGAAGCATCGGGTCAATCACAATGATATCAGGCTGGCTTTTTTCAAAAATTTTTAAAGCCTCTTCCCCGTTGGTTGCGGTTAATAATTCCCCTTCAATGTCTTTAAACAGCGACTGCCATTGCTCTAATTTACGAGGCTGATAATTGACAATCAAAATCTTCTTTTCCATACAGTTACCTCTAACTATTTTTCTTTATACTATATCATAATTTTTTTACAAACAAAAACAATTTTTGCTAAAAAAATCAAACATCCAGTTTCTTTGCAAACTCAAATAAACCGCCTGCTTCCAGTATCTCTTTTTGCACTTTTGAAAAGGGTTTTGCATAAGTTTTTTTGCCGTTTTTTAAATTGACAATTAACCCTGTGTCAATATCAACCTCAATTTCGTCTCCGTCCGTTGCTTCTATTTCTTCAATATTTCTTGCTTCAATTATCGGCAATGCTGAATTGATAGCATTTCTTTTATAAATAGCCCCAAAAGATTTTGCCACAATTAAAGCAATACCCAACGCTTTAAAGCAATCAACAGCCTGCTGCCTGGAAGAACCTGAACCGAAATTTTCCCCTGCAATAACAACATCCCCTTTCTTCGCTTTTTTTGGAAAATCTTCCCAACCTTCAAGGTTATCTAAAGCATATTGCCCCATCTCGTTTATATCCGTTATTGCAAGGTATCTGTTATGAAAAATCATATCGGTATCTATATCACTGATAAGGTTACCTTCTTTATCTTTTAAAACCCAGACTTTCCCTTTAATTTTCATATAACCCCCTTTTCTTTTAAAAACTTAACAGGGTCCGTAATCTTGCCTGTTACCGCGCATACCGCTGCAACAACAGGGCTTGCAAGATAGGTATCGCCGTCTCCCTGTTTACCTCTAAAATTCCTGTTTGAGGTGGAAATTTGAACCTCACCCTTACCTGTCATTCCAATCTGGCCTGAAGCACAACCTCCGCAACCGGGGTTTGAAACAATAACTCCCGCTTCGTAAAGAATATCCAATAATCCGTCTTTTAAAAGCTTCCCAAATACCTCTCTGGTTGAAGGGACAACTTTAACCATTACGCCGTCTTTAACTTTAAAATGTTTAAAAATCCTTACGGCAAGTTCAATATCTTCATATCTGCCATTTGTACACGAACCGATAAAAACGGAATCAACAGGTGTCCCTTCAACCTCTTCCACATCTTTAACATTGTCCGGTTTGGGGGGACAAGCTATCTGTGGCTTTAATTCTGATATATCTATTTCAATAACATTTTCATATTCAGCATCTTCATCTGCAATAACAGGTTGAATATTTGGTTCATTTTTTACATTTCTAAAGTGTTCAAGAATCTCCTCGTTAGGTGTAATAAACCCTATAATACCGCCCATTTCGGTTACCATTGAAGAAAGTGTAATCCTCTCGTACAGATTCATATTGTCAATCACCTCTCCGTAAAATTCTATAGCCCTTCCTAAAGCTCCTTTTGAGCCTAATTTTCTCAATGTGAAAAGGGTTAAGTCTTTTGCTGTTACAGGAAATTTATAAGGTTTTCCTTTAAAAACAATTTTTATTGTGGGAGGAACTTCAAACCAGGTTTTCCCCGTTTTAAAGGCAAAGGCAATATCTGCGTCTCCCATCCCCTGGCCGAAAGCACCGACTGAACCTAAAATGTTTAAATGAGAATCTGTGCCTACAAAAGTTGAACCGGGCCAGCAAAGCCCTTTTTCAATTGCAATATGTGAGCCTATACCCGAATCTACATCGTAAACTTTTATTCCTCTCTTTTTTGCAAACTGCCTGCAAAAGTGCTGGTTGTTAGCATAGGGAATGGTTTTTGCCGGAGCAACCGTATCAAAGGTAAAAAATGTTTTTTCAGGGTCGTCAACCTGCACATCTTCTCCGTAATTATCGTACAATCTTTTTACAACATTGGGTCCGCCGAAGTCTCTTGCGGTTCTTGTGTCAATATCAAGCCATATAATGTTCCCTACTTTAACTTCGTCTCTGGTATGCTTTTCAAAAATCTTTTCAATAACTGTTTTACCCATACTCTCCCCTTCCTCCTTGTTTTTCAGAAAGATTTTAACCGTTTTTTCTTAAAAAATCTATTTTCTTAATTTTTTATCTATGAAAAAATCACAATTCGGTAGGCTTCTGCCCTATAACCATGTTTTTCCCTAACTCTTTAGCCCTGTACATTGCTGAATCCGCCTCTGCAAGCAATCTCTTTTCACTCCTAAAATTATCTTTTTCCAATGTAGAAACCCCGAAACTTGCGGTTACCTTAATCTGGTTTGAATTGCAAAGTAATTCAATAGAATTAACTATCCTTCTCAAAGATTCGGCCTTTTTCATAGCCTTTTCAAAGGAAGTGTTTTTCAGAATAATAACAAACTCTTCACCGCCGTATCTACATACATAATCCGACTCTCTAACATTAGATTTTAAACTTAAAGCAACTTTTTTAAGAATCTCGTCACCACACATATGGCCGAAGGTATCGTTTACCTTTTTAAAATCGTCTAAATCAATAAAAATCAATGACAAAGGCAATTTAGCCCTTTTGTGAAATGCAAACTCTTTTTTTAACAATTCGTCAAAATACGTCCTGTTATAAATATTTGTCAACCTGTCTTTTATTGCTTTTTCAAGTATTAGCCTGTTTAAATCAAGGTCTATATCGTCCTGATAAGCAAATTTAAAAGCACATATCTCCCCTAAAAAAACCCTTTGCCCGCTTTGAAGCTCAATCTTATCAACCTTTATGCCATTTACAAAGGTACCGTTTGTGCTTTTCAAATCTTCAAGTATTATAGTCCCGTTTTCGTTCTTTACCACACAATGCTTTCTTGAAAGAGAAGGGTCGTTAATTACTACGTCGCATTCACTACCTCTACCGAAAAAAACCTTTTTCTTCTCTTCAAGATTTATCATCTGTCCGAATAAATCACCTGCAATTACAATAAGGGTAGGAATAAGTTTTATATTATCCGCCGCTTTTTTCTTCAACTCGTCAGGTTTGATTATCTGGGTTGTCC
>WFPG01000247.1 GCA_015487755.1 Acidobacteriota bacterium | reverse complement strand
TATCAAAGTTATTCCCCGTTAATAAAATGGAAAAAATTAGAGGCGGAAGTGGTATAATGCTTGATGACATTGTGGCCGGATTGATGGCTGCACTTTCTGTAATTGTTGTTATTTTGATATCTGGGAAGATTGGATGAAAACATTTTACCATAGAGAATCGGATTTTTCGTTAAACTCTTCCATTGTGACAATAGGGAATTTTGACGGCTTACATTTGGGACATCAAAAAATTATTAACCTTGCAAAAGAGTATGCCGAAAAAATGCAATTACCGCTTGTTGTTGTAAGTTTTGACCCTCACCCTGGCAAAGTTCTATATCCTGCAAAAGCGCCTAAATTGATAAAAACAAGAAAACAGAAAAGGGATTTGTTAAGAAAAATGGGTGTTGATTATTTCTATGTGGTGAATTTTACCCCTTCTTTTGCTAAAAAATCCCCTGAAGAATTTGTAGATGAGGTGTTAATTGATTCATTAGGGGCAAAAAAGGTTTTTGTCGGGTTTAATTTTGCTTTTGGAAAAGATAGAAAGGGAGACCTTACTTTTTTGAAAGAAGAGGGAAGCAAAAAAGGTTTTGAAGTGGTTGCTGTCCCTCCGGTTATAGTTGACGGTGAGATAGTTTCAAGTTCTTTAATCAGGAAGTTGCTTGAAAACGGAGAGGTAAAAAAGGCTAACAGATTTTTGGGAAGGCATTACTATCTTGAAGGGATTGTGATTCACGGGCAGCAAATAGGCAGAAAAATAGGGTTCCCTACAGCAAATATAATTACGGAAAACGAACTTGTGCCGAGGCTCGGAGTGTATGCGTCTTACACAAAATTAAACGGGCAAAACCTTCCAAGTATTACAAATATTGGGTATAAGCCTACTTTCGGGAGTGAAAAAATAATAGTGGAAACCCATATTTTTGATTTTGAAAGAGAGATATACGGGGAGTTGATAGAAGTTAAGTTTGTTGATTTTATAAGGCCGGAAAAGAAGTTTAATAGCGTTGACGAACTGGTTAAAGAGATAAAGTTGAATTGTGAGCAGTGTAAAAAAATTCTTAAAAGCAACGGATTTTTAGAAAAATTAATTTAAAAGGGATTTTTTTTTATATAAAATGCTTGATTTAACCTTTTTGAACTATTACAATTAAGACAAGAATTTTACTTTTTAGGAGTGGATTTATGAAAATTAGAAAAAAAATTTTATTTTTTGCAATGTTTCTTATGATTTCCTCAAGCCTTACTTTTGCCGAGATCACTATTGAGAAACATTGGACTCCGTATAACTCCCCTATGTCTTATCCTGACGGAACCAGGGTTTACATTATCGTAAAAGGCGACACTTTGTGGGATTTAGCGGGGAAATTTTTCAATAATCCTTACCTGTGGCCTAAAATTTGGGAAAAGAACAAATATATAACAGACCCTCATTGGATTTACCCCGGTGATCCGCTTGTTATAGAAAAGGTTGAAACGATAAAACAGGCTCAAAAAACAGTAGAGCCTGAAAAAGAGATAAAGGAATTCAAAGAAGAGAAAAAGGAAAAAGCAGAAGAACCGAAGAAAACAGTTTTCCAACCGACAACTCAGAAAGAAGCCAAAGTGGCCGAAGTGGCAACAGTGGCAGATATAAAAAATGCAATGTATTCCATAGTGGTTGACTCTCCAAAAGATTATGAGTCAAAAGTTTTCAACGGAGTAGTTGTGGAGGGAGATGAAGACGAACAGATAACCTTTGCCGTTCCGGATGTTATATATGCAAAAGAATTTGCCGACGGTAAACTTGTGGCAAATGAAGAGTATGCAATAGTAAGGCCGCAAAAAGTAATTGAAGTGGAAAAAGGAAAATATGCGGTAATTCTTCAAAGGCTTGCGGATGTTAAGGTATTGTGTGTTAACGACGGGATAGCCACAGCAAAGTTTATTTACTCCTCCCATCCTGTAGAAAGGGGAGATTTCCTTGTAAAATTAGACTATGAGCCTATTCCTTTAATGGTTGATTATAAGCCTAAAACAGGTGATTGCCAGATTCCTGACAGAGCAAAAATGCTTAAAATTTATATGGCAAAGGATAAAAGTAGTTATGCAGGGCAGGGTTCAACCCTGATTATAGAAGGTGGCAAAAAAGGCGGTTTTGAAGCCGGTGATATTGTCCAGTTCTTTAGAAAACTCAAACATGTTGACAGGTATATTTATCTGGGAGAGGGAGTTGTACTCTTTTCAAATGACTACACCTCAACAGTTAAGGTGGTTTACTCAGAAAAAGAAATGCCTGTAGAGGAGACTGTTGCGGTAAGAAGGTGATTATATGAGAATATTATACATTGGGGCAGCGATTATTGCTGCCCTTTTTATTTTAAAGATTATTCTTCAGATAATAATATTGAGAAAAGCAAAGAAGAATGTCGGAATAAAATTAAGCGAAGTTTTGCCTGATTTTAGAGGGAAAGATTTTTTTCTTTACCTTTATTCACCAACCTGTACCCCCTGTATTCGTCTTACTCCTCATATAAAAAAATTAATATCTTCAGGGGTGAGGGGAAGAATGATAGATGTAACAAAAAATATGGAAGTTGCAAGGAAGTTAGGTATAATGGCTACTCCTTCCGTTGTTATTGTGAAAGACGGGTATATTAAAGATGTCTTAATGGGATTAATAAAACCGGAAGATATTGAAAAGCAATTAACTCAATGAAAATAATAACTTCCCATATT
>WFPG01000246.1 GCA_015487755.1 Acidobacteriota bacterium | reverse complement strand
GGTGAAAGGTTAAATTTATTAGGAAATAAAACTTTTAAACAAAATTATTTAACCGATTACAAAAATGCCATTGAAATTGAAGTTAACAGGCAGATAACAGCAGGAGCAAAATGCCTTGATTTTAATATTGATTTGTTTGCGAAAGACAATCAGGAATTTGCCGGAAGAGATATTCTTACATTGCAGAATATAGCAAAGCCTGTTATATCAATTGACAGTTTGTATCCTGATGTTATGGAAAATGTATCTTTATTCAGTGCATGCTCTCCCATATACAATTCTGCTGATTTAACCGAAAGGCGGTTTAAAAAAATTGCCGAATTATACAAAAAATACGGTGGAAAGATAATAGTCCTTTTAATGAGCGGCAAAAAGATTCCCAAAACAGTAGGGGAGAGATTAAAAGGGTTGGAATTGCTTGATAACCTGATTAAAGTGTTCGGTATCCCCGAAAGGGACATTTTTGTAGACCCTCTTGCCCTTACTCTCGGTACAGGTGTGGAGAATTACCATTTTGTGGAAGAAGTAATAGAGAAATCAAAATATAAAACTGTGGTAGGGTTGTCAAACTTTTCTCACGGTTTGCCGGACAGAAGCAGGTTAAACGCCTTTTTGCTTACAAACCTTATGAGGAAAGGCTTAACCGCTTCAATAATGGATATATCTGATGCCAATATTGCATCTGTGATTTTTAATTATAAGGCTGTTTTTGAGGGAAAAGGTTTTTCTGTTTCAGGGAAAAACATTCTCAATTTTGAAGGGGAATTTGCTGAATGGGGAAAATACTTGTTAAAAGGGGATTTGGAAAAATTGGTTGAAGAACTAAATCTCAGGCTTAAAAAGGGGGTAAAGCCGTCTAATTTACTTGAAAAAGGCTTAATTATCCATATGGAAAAAATAGGAGAGTATTTTGAAGGCGGGTTAATTTACCTTCCCCAGTTATTGGTAGCGGCAGATACTATGAAATCTGTATTTGAGGTATTAAAACCTCACCTTGAAGAGGAGTTTACTTCAGGCGGAAATAAAAACGAAAGTTCAAATAAAAGGATTTTGCTTTTTACCGTTCAAAACGATGTGCATGATATCGGGAAAAATATAGTTCTTACCGTTTTAAAGAGTTTTGGTTTTTCCGTGTTTGATGGCGGAATTGACAAATCACCTGAAGAAATTATAGAGGAAATAAACTCAACAAATGCAAAGGTTGTAGGTTTGTCCGCTTTAATGACAACAAGCCTTCCTTATATGAAAGAGACCGTAAGGAAAATAAAAGAGAATATCCCTGATGTAAGAGTAATTGTAGGCGGTGCCGTTGTCACAAAAAAATTTGCGGAAGAGATAGGGGCGGACGGTTACGGGAAAAATGCCTTTGAGGCTGTTAACCTTGTAAGGAGATTGCTATGAAAAAGGCAGTTTTCTTAATTTTGTTTTTTGTTTTTTCTTTAATCCTTTTTGCAGATGTTTACAAATACACCGATGAAAAGGGAAAGGTTTACTTTGTTGATTCAATATATCAGGTTCCTATGAATTACAGAAAAAATATGGAAATTCTCCCTTCAGGGAAAGATATTAACGAGCAGGAAAACACTTTTGCAAGGTTTTTGCTTGAAAAGAAGGAAACAATAAAGATTGGTGATATGTATTATCATTTTTTATTAGCAAAAGCAAGAATATTGTTTATTGCGGTTTTTTTGTTATTACTTTTGATTATCGGTTTAATTTTACATTTTAAAGATTTTTTCTGGACTCTAAACCTATTGCTTGTGTTTTTTTTATTTTTTGAAGGGATATATATTTTCGGTTTTTATCCTGAAGTAAAAAAGGCTACCGAAATTTACTCCTACCTTACAAAACGCTATTGCTCAAAAAAGATAAGCATAGTGGAAAGGGTAAAAAAATACTCCCTTGAAAACGCTGTTTCTAAAAACCCGATTCCGCTTAATCCCTTTTCGTATTACAAAAAAGTTGAAAGGTTAAGGGATTTTTACAATCTAATTTCACTTGAGGGCAAAGTTGGCTCTGAAAGATAATTTGCAGGGATTGTATGTCCACATTCCCTTTTGCATAAGAAGGTGTAAGTATTGTTCATTCTATTCAATGACAGGTGAAATTGATGAAGAGAGATACCTTTCTTCCCTTTTTGCTCATTTTGATTACCTTGTAGAAAAGTTCGGTTTTTATCCTCAATTTAACACATTGTACTTTGGTGGCGGCACTCCATCTTTAATGAGTTTAAACTTTTTTAATCGTTTTTTCGTAAACTTAAACAAGCGTATGGATATGAGAAAAATTAAAGAGATTACAATTGAAGCAAACCCTGAAACACTGAACAAATATTATTTAAAAGGGCTAAAAGATTTGGGGGTAAACAGGGTAAGCATAGGGGTTCAAAGTACAGACGATAAAATCCTTAAAAAACTTGACAGGGTTCACAGTTATAAAAAAGCACTTGAATCAGTTGAAGATGCTTTAGGTGTTTTTAATAATGTCTCAGTTGATTTTATAATTGGGATAAAAGGGCAGGAAAATAAGCCTATTCAAGAAATTTTTGATTTTCCGTTTTTAAAAGATGTAAAACATATTTCTGTATATATGCTTGAAGGGGAGAAAAACAAGAATATAAAATGCGATGACGACAAAGCGGCAGAACTTTATAATCAAACACTTGCTTTCCTTGAAAGCGAAGGGTTTGAGCAATACGAAATTTCAAACTTTGCAAAAAAAGGATATGAATCGCTTCATAATTCCCTTTATTGGCTGGGGAACAATTATCTTGGGATAGGGGTTTCTTCCCATTCTTTTAAATTTGAAAAAGATAAAGGCATAAGGTTTGCCGAGAAAAAGGAATATACGGCTTTTTTAGATAAGAATTTTTCTCAGGAAGTTTATCAAATTGGCTTTAACGACCTTGTTAAAGAGTTTTTTATGTTAGGGTTGAGAATGAAAAAAGGGGTTGTAATGGATGAATT
>WFPG01000245.1 GCA_015487755.1 Acidobacteriota bacterium | reverse complement strand
GTTTCTTGGTTTTTCCCGTCTAAAAAGATAACATTGTAAGGCATCTAACCCCTTTTTTAACTTTAAGTTATAAAAATTATACCAGATTTTTTTAAATAAAAAATAAAAATCCCCCCGAAAAGGGGGGATAAGGATTGCATAATTTTTAATACGCAGTGCCTTTTATCATGTCAACGGATTTGTAAGGGGCTTTGCCGCCTTTCAGCCATTTGTTGAACCATTCAAGGTGGGCGTTGTAGTAAAGGGGCATTGATTTTACAGGGTCAGGCCAATGGCCGTCGTTTTTGAATATTATTATCTCGGAAGGGACACCCATTTTTTGCAAAGCGGTGAAGAATTGTATGCTCTGGGTGTAAGGAACCCTATAATCCCTCTCCCCTGTAATTATCAAGCAAGGGGTTTTGAAGTTTTTAACATAAGACGAGGGGGAAGATTTTTTGTAGTATTGAGGGTTTTCCCACGGCGCGCCACCGCAGTCATAGTTCGGAAACCACAATTCCTCGGTTGAGCCGTACCATGAAGGCAAATCGTAAAGCCCCATCATTGCCACAAGGCATTTAAAGTGCTTGTTATGGCCTTCAAGCCACATCATTGCGTATCCGCCCCATGACCAGCCCATTGCACCCATTCTGTTTTTGTCAACATAGGGCAGTTTTTCAAGGTATTTAACGCAGTTTTCTATGTCTTCCATAACCTTGCCCGTGTAGTCTCTTGAGATTGCCTTTGTAAAAGCCTGCCCGTAGCCTGTTGAGCCGTGAGGGTTTGGAAATGCGATAATGTAGCCCGCCCCCGGGTAAACCTGCCAGTCTCCCCTGAAAGAGTCAGCCCACATGTATTGAGGACCTCCGTGAACATTGAGTATTAAGGGATACTTTTTGTTCGGGTCAAAGTTGTGAGGCTTTACTATAAACATGTGAATCTTTGCCCCGTCAGCCCCCTTTATCCAAACCTGTTCCGCAGGCCTTATATCAACCTCGTCCTCAATCTTTTTGTTGAAAATAGACACCCTTTGCTTTGTTCTGCCTTTTAGAGAGAGTTTGTAAATATCGTAAGGGCTTCCCACAGAGGAAACGGTTGCGTAAACAGTTTCTTTTACCGGGGTAAATTCCCTAATATAAACCTTTGGAAAAACCTTTTTGTATTTGCCGTTTTCAATGTTTACCGAATATAAAGGAGTATAACCCTTTTCCATTACGGTGAAGTAGATTGTCTTTGAATCAACCCAGTGAAAGGAGTTTACCCAATTGTCAATCTTTTCGCTTAAAACCTTTGCTATGCCTGTTTTCAGGTTGTAAATTGCAAGCCTGAACCTATCGGATTCGTACCCCGGAACCTTCTGCATTCTGTAAGCAATGTAATTTCCGTCAGGGGAAAATGCAGGGTTTCCGTCGTATGCTTTGTTTTCTTTTGTAAGGTTTTTCATTTCCCCTGTTTTCAAGTCAATTAAAACAATGTCGTCATTTGTTGACTCTGCGGGGTCTTTTACATCTTTTACCGTTACCGCAATATACCTTCCGTTCGGGCTTAAATCAAAACCTTCCCAGAATGCGGGATAGTCAACCTTGCCCTTTGTGATTTCGGTGTATGCCTTTTTTGAAATGTCGTATTTTATCAGGTGAGAGTATTTAAAATCCCTGTATGAAGTCCAGTGCCTGAAGAGAAGTTTGTCCCCGAAGTAAGCCTGAACGGGATTTTTCTTCATTTTATCCGCCAACTCTTTGTTCTTCTTGCTGTCCGACCCTGCTTCAGGAAAAACATAGGTTGAAAAAATTACAGTGTTGTTGTCCAATACTGCGTATGAGTTAACGCCCATTGAAAAATCTGTTACCTGCTCCGATTCCCCGCCGTCAAGGGGAATTCTCCACACCTGAACCCCTTTTTTTCTTGAAGAAAGAAAGTAAAGGTATTTGCAGTCTTTTGAAAATTGAGGGGAAAAGTCGGAATTCTTCCCCCTTGTTAACTGCTTTATCTTCCCTGTTTCGGTGTTTAAAAGGAATATATGCGAATAGGATTTTCCCTTTTTGTAATCCGCTTCCGAAACGCTGAATGCAATCAGTTTGCCGTCGGAAGACTTTGTTAACCCTGAAATGCTTTTCAATGCGTATAAATCGTCAATGGTGAAAGCCCTTTTTTGAGCCCTACCCCCCGCAAAAGCGAGGGATAAGGTTAAAATCAAAGCAAATGATAATGCAATTTTTTTTATCATTTTTTATCTTCCTTTTTGTTTGCTTTAAACTTTTCAAGGATTTTCGGGTCAATTGCAGATTTGTGAACCGCAAAGTCAAGCATTTTAAGTTTTACATAATCGTCTCTGTAAAAGAGATAACCTTCAAACTTGCCTTTTCTTGCGCTTCTTGAAGAATCCTTGATTAAAAACCAGTCGTGGCCTGCGTAATGTGTCCAGCCTACAAGGTGAATTCCGTGGTCGTCTGTTGTGGTGTGGTTGTAAAACCTCATTTCCCTTGCATCCTGGTTGATGTACTGTGCGGGAATGTCAAAATCTGGCACAATTGCTGCGTCGTATTCCCCTCTGTAACCCGGCTCGGAAACATCTCCGCCTATGCCTACCGTATATCCCTTTTTAACCGCACTTAATAGGATTGAGTACCATACATCAAGGGGCACATTGTAATAGTCTTTTGAATGCCTCCAGTTGTCGGGAACTTTGAATTCTATCTTCTGGTAGAAAGGCGCATATTTGAAAGAAACGAAATCATAGTAATCGTCCATATTGAGTTTGCAAACCTCTTTTAAAAAGGTTTTCGGGGTGTACTTTTTCCCTTCATACTCAAATTCCGTAGGCGGTGTGCCAATGTACTTATCAAGGATAAGTTTTATGTTTTCAACAACATAGTCTTCGTCCCAGATGTCGTTTGCTTTAACATATTGAAGGAAGTTATTCATTTCTTTAAACATAAGTGCGTGGTTGTGCATCTTTTCGCCGTTTTTTAAGCCGTTGTAAACGCTTTCAGGCATACAGCCGTACTTTTTGTAAATCTTGTTTACCGCGTCTAACTCCGAGCCTTCCCCGAACACGCTTGTGCCGTAACTTCTGACAAAGCCCTTTGCCTTTTCAATATACTCCCAGTAAACGGTGTGCATTTCGGAAAGTTTTATCTTTTTCCCTGTTATTCTGTAAATTTCCGATTCGTAAAAGGAAGTCCCTGAAAAAGCCCAGCATGTGCCTGTTAAATACTGCGCTACAGGTTTAAAGTGGAAAGCGGATTTAAAAACTTTTGGTGATTCGGGTATTTTTACATTGGAAAAATCGGCAACAAATTTTTTCTTAGGGTTTTTCTTTTTTTCTTCCTTTTTCGCTTTTAAGTATTTCTCCCTTGCCTCTTTAATTTTTTTTATCTTCTCTTTGTTTTGCTCCATAAGTTGTTTTAATACTTTGTCTTTCTTTCTTTTGACATATTCGCCCTTGTTAACAGGGCCTGAAGCAAAGGTTGAAAGAGAAAAAACAATCATTGCGAATAGTAGAGTTAATTTTTTCATAAAATCCCCCTTAAAGAATTTTCAACAATATTTTTTACGGAATAACCTTAAAAATGTTCGCAATTTTTTTAAAGAACAATGTATAAGG
>WFPG01000244.1 GCA_015487755.1 Acidobacteriota bacterium | reverse complement strand
CCCTTCTCAAAAGAAAATATATAAATTCATACAAATATAATTCTAAACAAAAATTACCAGTTGAAAAACCCGCCATCTTTCTTATCTCCGGTAGTTTTTTTCTCATATTTGGATTTTAAATACTCTATTGCAATAGTCCTGAAACTTTCAGTAGAGTATTCATTTTTCCCTTTTTCAAACAAATCAAGGTTTTCCGCATACCTGTATGTTGTTAAAACAACGGAGTAAACTGCATTTTTGTCAAAATCTCTTCCGTTCACCTTTTTTATATCAACCCTTTCCCCTATAGGCTTGGTAAAATTAACCGAATAATCAATATTTCTTGCAATGTCACAGTAGTAGGGTTTTGCGTCAGGCTTTAATTTTCCTGTAGTGTCAAACAGGCCAGCGCTTTTTTCCAATAACTTTAAGAGATTTTCACCTTTAATTTTGCATTTAACAAGATAATTATCATACGGCAGTAACCTGAAAACATGCTTCATTCGCAATGTGTCCCCTTTTTCTTTTACCACTCCGTCAAAAGGAAGAGTGAGCATGTAAACATCGGCATCTTTAAAAACAGATTTTTCTATATTAACTAATAAATCAAACCCTGAACCGGGATTGTTGTAATCCTGTTTAAATTCAATAGCATCTTTATACTTGCCGATTTTTGTGTCTAAAAAATCTTTTAAATCAGATGTTATATACTTAACCTCTTTCTCAACAGACTTAACCTTTTTACCGTTAACATGCAAAACTGTGGAAGTTTTGTTTAAAATCTCCCAGTGCCCGTCCCTTTTTTGAAGGTCAATCATAACTATCCCGAGTGATTGATAATAATTTTTTGGCTGGCATATTAAAACATTGTTGTATATTTCAATCGGGTTTTCTTTGTGTGTGTGGCCGTAAATTGCAACATCTATTCCCTTGACATTCTCTAAAACATAGTACAAAGCGTTTTCAAAAGGCTCTTTCATAGCAAACATAGGGCCTTTCCCGCTGTGGACAAGGGCTACTATTACATCGGCACCTTCTTTCTTTAAACCTTCCACCGCTTTTTTTGCTGAATCAGCCATTTTTTTAAATACAATATCCTTCACATTCTCGGACGGCTCAAAGTATTCTGTTGCGGGAGTTGTCAGACCGAAAAAACCCACCTTTACTCCACCTTTTTCAATAACCTGAGAAACATAAGTAAATGGGAATTGAGCCTGATAAATATTTGCGGATATCCAGGGAAATTTAGATTGGTTTATAGAATTAACAAGGTATTGAAGCCCGAAATCAAAATCGTGATTCCCTAAAACAGCCACATCATAGCCTATTTGATTCATAACTTTAATAACCGGGTTCGGCTTATCCGATTTATAGTGCGCGTGATAATAGGTAATTGCAGTTCCGGAAATAGTATCCCCGCAATCCACCAGAATGACATTTTTATTCTTTTTTCTTATATTTTTCAAAAGGTAAGCGGCATAAGGCAACCCGTATTCAAGCTCTTTATCGTTAACATAGTCGTATGAAGTTATATAACCGTGTGTGTCCGTTGATGCCACTATTGTTATAGAGGTTGTCTGGGCAAAGCCGAAAAAAGAAAAAAATCCTAACAAAATAACCCCCAAAAACTTTTTCATCTGCGCCCTCCGTTTATTCTAAATTTCTTTACTTTCAATTAAAATTGCCCCTTTATCTTGCATTTCTTTCAAAGATTTTTCCCCGTCATCCGGGTTAACATTAACCGCCTTTATACAGTCTGTAAGGACAAAGGTTTTAAACCCACTTTTCAAGGCATCCAGAACGGTAGCCTTTACACAGTAGTCTGTAGCAAGGCCGCAAACATACAGTTCATCAACCTTATTTTCTTTCAAAAACTCTTCAAGGTTTTTATTGGTTGCTTCAAAAGCACTGTATCCGTCATCTTTGTTTCCTGTCCCTTTTTCAAAAACAAAATCTATTTTCCCTCTGTTTAAATCAGGGTGAAACTCGCTTCCTTTTGTCCCCCTTACACAATGAACAGGCCACTTGTTAAAATGAACGGTTTTTTCAGGGTGCATATCTTTTGAAGCGATAACCAATTCAAATTTATCCATTACCTTATTTATAGGCTCAACAATTTTATTCCCGTCTTTAACAGGCAAAGCCCCTCCGGGACAGAAATCATTTTGTAAATCCACTATCAAAAGGCATTTCTTTGTCATTTAAACTCAAGCCTCCTTTCAATAAGGTTGTGGCGTAAGGTGTAAAGTTTGTCTGAAAGCCCCACTCTGTATATATGCGGGTTAACAAACCTTTTAAATTCCGACGGCAATTGCTCAAACCTTTTTAAGGAAAACTCCCTTACCTTGCTTAAAGGGGGAAAGTTGTAAATCAATTTGCCGTTTTCAACAATTTTGAAAAATACATTATCAAGAATTAAATTATCCGAAATTTCAGTCTTTTTAAAAGGTATTGAAGGGTGCCTTAAGAGAGATATACTCTCTTCCTTTTCGTTAGACAAAATAACCCCGTCTATATAAAACTCATTCTCTCCGTTCAAAAACCTTATCACTTTTTTATTTCCGGGAAGGTTTATCTTTTCAGTGTTTTCACTAAACTTTAAAGTAGGCCTTCCCCCTATTTCGGATAATTTGTAAACCCCGTCCAGTGCCGGCTGAGAATAAGAAGTGATAAGTTTTGTCCCTACCCCGAATATGTCAATAGGCGCGTTCTGGTCTAAGAGAGAATCTATTATATGCTCGTCAAGTTGATTGGAAACAACAATCTTTACATAATCAAGCCTGTTTTCATCAAGCATCTTCCTTGCCTTTTTACTAAAATAGGCAAGGTCTCCTGAATCAAGCCTTATTCCTTTTAATTTATACCCTTTATCTTCAAGGTATTTAGCAATCTTAATAGCGTTAGGAATACCTGTTTTTAAAGTGTCATAGGTATCAACAAGCAAGGTTGTATTGTCAGGATAGATATCTGCGTATTTTTTAAAAGCCTCATACTCTGACTCAAAACTCTGAATCCAGCTATGAGCGTGGGTACCGACCGCGGGGATATTATAAACCTTTGCCGCATAGGTGTTAGATGTTCCTGCCGCCCCGCCTATATAACTTGCTTTAGAGCCGGAAATCGCGGCAAAACCCTGTGCCCTTCTCATCCCGAAGTCAACCACAACTCTGCCTTTTGAAGCAAAATACATTCTTCTTGTTTTGGTGGCTATAAGTGTCTGGTAGTTTATAAAATTCAAAAGCATTGTTTCAAGAAGTTGCGCTTCAATTATATTTCCTTCCACTTTTATTAAAGGCTCGTTATTAAATACTATATCCCCTTCCCTGAAAGAGTAAATATTTCCTTTAAAGCGGAAATCTTTAAGGTAGTCTAAAAAATCTTTATGAAACCCGAGAGAATCAAGGTAATTTAAATCATTTTCTGAAAACCTGAAATTTAAAACAGCGTTTATAGCATCTTCAAGCCCTGCAAAAACAGTGTAACCGCTTCCGAAAGGGTTTTTCCTGAAATAAAGGTCAAAAACAACCTTTTCATCTTTTTTCCCGCTCAGGAAATATGCCTGAGACATGGTTAATTCATAGAAATCTGTATATAAACCGGAGAAGTACTCCTCTTTAAACATAATTTCCCCTTTTCTATTTTACACCAAATCAGGGATTTTCAAAGGATTGGAGGGAAAAATAAAAAAATGGTGGAGCTAACGGGACTCGAACCCGTGACCTCCACACTGCCAGTGTGGCGTGCTCCCAGCTGCACCATAGCCCCACCTGTCAAGAATAGAATTATATATTAATTTTCAGGATTTTCAATCTCTGTTTCGGCGTCAATCTTTTTCTTTTCTTCCTCTTCTTTTTCTTCTTCCTTTTTCTTCTTTCTTCCTCTTTTCTTCCCCTCTTTTTGCTCAACCTCTTCGGTTTTTTCTTCTTCTTTGTACTGAGAAAGTTCTTCCTCTTCAATATCTATAAACTGTGCTTCTTCTTTTAACTCTTCCTGTTTAATCTTCTCAATCAACTCTTCTTTTTCCTGAATTTTTTCTTCAATCCTTGCTATTCTTTCAAAAAATTCTTTATACTTTTCCTCGTCAAGGTTATCTTCTTTTGTCGCAAAGTATAGGTAGCGCCCCAATTCTTTGAAAACAGTGCCCATCTGGTGCTTTAAACTTGCTATTTCAAGTTTTAAATTGGAAATTTTCCACTTCCTCTGTGCTTCTTTTCTAATTCTCACAGAGGTTTCTTTAATAAAATCAAGAGATTTCTCCATCAATTCCTTTGTTTTCTCTTTTGCTTTTTCCTTATCGACCATAATATCCTCCTTAATCGGCTATTCCGTTTACATACGGAAATATCCTGTAGTCTATCAATAATCTATAAAAAATCATAGATTTTTCAACACAAAATCACTTAATAATTGGTAAATCAGCGATAAATCTTTATCAAAAGGCTTTAAAACCTCAATCTCTTTCAAAATTGTTTCCATATCTTTTCTTTTGGCAGGCCCTGTCAGAATATCGCTTAACCTGACATCTCCTTTGATTTTTTCGCATACAGGAGTAACAAGCCCCTTTTTTACATCAGAAAACTCTATCCCTGACTCTTCAAAAAGTTTTTCCGCTATTAAAAGGGACACAACAGGGAAGTTTGAGGCAAACACACATGCTATGTGATAAAAAGCCTTTTGCTTTTCGGATATGTATTTTGCCGTGCCTTTCCATTTTGAAACAAGGCTTGAAAAATAATTGAAAAGTGCACTATCCCCCTGATAAGCCCAGAATATATTTTCAGGAAAGAAATCCAGGGGGTTTGAAAAAGAAAAAGCAGGGTGTAGTGAAACAAGCCTTTCTGTTTTTGAATTCCTTAAAATTGAAGCGGGGAAAAAACCGCTGCAATGAACAAGAATGTGTTTGTCACTTAAATCCTTTTCAATTTCTTTAACTTTATCCTTTATGGCAGAATCAGGGATAACAATCCAGACAATATCTGCGTCAATAACATCATCGACAATCCCTTCCCCTATTCTATTTAAAGAGTTTAAAACAGTTTTTCCCAGCCTTCCTTTTCCTATTACAAAATGTTTCATTTTCCCCTCTGAACAAATACCTTTTCAGGTTTAAGCATAATCCCGTTTTCTTTCCTTTTTGCCGAACAGATTGACACAAGTTCTTTAAAAAAGGGTGTAAAAACCCTTACTTTTTCGGTATGTATATCAAAGTTAGCAATATAAACCTCGTTTCCCGCATAAATCTTCTCAAGTATTTTTTCCTCGGGAACTACCGCATCTAAATGGTAGAGAATGTCTTTATGAGGAATAGGCTTTAAGTTGTCTGTTTTTACGGCGTTTTCAACATTGTAATTTCCTATGCTTACCCTTCTTAAACTTTCAACATAGCACCCGCAGTTTAACTTTTCCCCTAAATCTCTGGCAATAGAGCGTATATATGTACCTGTGCCGCATGTAATTTCAACTTCCAATTTCGGGAAATTATAGGACAAAATTTTTATCTCTTTAACAAACACCTTTGCTTTTTCAGGGTTAACTTTTCTTACTTCCCTGTTTAAGTTGTAAAGCCTTTCTCCGTTTACCTTTTTTGCGGAAATAAAGGGGGGCAATTGCTCAATCTCCCCTTCAAAGGTTTTTAAGGTATGTTCTATTTGTTTTGGCGGTATTTTCAAAAGAGGAAACTCTTTTATTACCCTTCCGGTAACATCGTCTGTATCCCTGAATTCCCCAAAAACAAAAACCGCCCTGTAGGTTTTAAGGTAACGGTGAAAGTAATCTGCAAGCCTTGTGAAGTTCCCGGTGCATACAATTAAAAGCCCTGTTGCAAAAGGGTCTAATGTCCCTGTATGCCCAACCCTTTTTATGCCTAATTCTTTTCTAACAATTCTCACTATATCAAAAGAGGTAAGCCCTTCAGGTTTGTCTATAAGGTAAACATTATTCATCTTTTAAAAACTCGTTTTTAAGTTTTTCAAAAACCTCTTCAAAGTTGCCTTTTACAGTGCAGCCTGCGGCAAATTTGTGCCCGCCTCCAGAAAGCCTTGCCGCAACTTTGTTTACAATTATTTTCCCCTTGCTTCTCAACGAAACCTTAAAAAAACCTTTTTCCACTTCAAGAAAGAAAACACCTACATCCGCTCCCTTTATCCCTCTGGGATAATTTGCAAAGTTTTCTGTATCCCTTGAAGTGCAGTTGAAATTTTCAAGGTCTTTTAAGGTTAAAACACCGTAGCACAGGTTGAAATCTTTAATTTTAACTATTTTCAGGTTTTGAAGGTAATACCCTAAAAGTTTTGTTTTTTCAATTCTGTTGTTTCCGTAAACCTCGTTGCACACAAGTTGATTGTCAAGCCCTTTTTCAATAAGAAAGGAAGCAACATCAAAGGTGTTTTTGCTTACATTTGAATATGCAAAACCCCCTGTGTCTGTGTGGATAGCGGTGTAAAGTGCATTGGCAACATCTGTATTAATTAAGTCTGGGAAGAATTCCTTAAAAAACAATGTCCCCATTTCCCCTACCGAAGAGGCTTCAGGGTTTACTATGTTTATATCTGCGTAAAATGTGTTGTCAGGGTGGTGGTCAAAGTTAACAATCTCGCCGCAATTTTCAAGTTCAATCCCGCACCTTTCAACAGTTCCGCATTCAAAAAGTATTACAGGCTTATTCTTACAATTGTGTTTTTCTTTTACCTTAAAATCTTTAACATGTTTTAAAAAGAGATAGCCGTAAGGAACGGGGTCTGCGACAAGCAGTTCAAAACCTTTCCCCAATTTCTCCAGAACAATTGCAAAGGCGGACATAGTCCCTATACAGTCGCCGTCTGCGTTTTTATGCCCTATTAGCACAAATTCGCCGTTTTTTTCAATAAAATCTTTTAATTTAATAAACTCTTTCATCCCAATTCCTCAATGCTTGAATGTACTACTTCAAGCCTTCCGTCATTGTGAATAATATCTGAAATCTTCTCAAGTGTTTTAGAGTTAAGCCTACCGTCGTTTGAGATAACGGCAAAACCCAACATAGTTCTCTGCCACTTATCAAGGTAGTCAAGTTCGCTTATGGAAACATTGAACTTTGACGCAATACTCCCTTTAATACTGTTTAAAACAGCCCTCTTTTCCTTTAAAGACCTGCTGCCTGTAACTATTGCGTCAACTATTAAAACCTGAACGGATATCATTTATTTTAAGGTTTTCTTAACCTCAACGGTGATGTAAGCCTCTATCTCGTCCCCTTCCCTTATGTCTTTTAAATTCTCAATTGAAAGGCCGCATTCGTATCCCGCTTTTACTTCTGAAACATCGTCTTTAAACCTTTTAAGGGACGAAATTCTGCCGTCGTGGATAAGTATATTGTCTCTGTAAACCCTTACCATTGATTTTCTTGTTATATAGCCTTCCTGAACATAGCAGCCTGCGACAAATCCCACTTTCGGTACTTTGAAAACCTTTCTAACCTCAAGCCTGCCTATTACCTCTTCCTTAATTTCAGGCTCAAGCATACCTTCAATAGCCGCTTTTATCTCATTTGTTAATTCATAAATAATGTTATGTATCCTTATTTCAACGCCTTCCTGCTCCGCAAGTTTCATAGTCTTTTTGTCAGCCTTGACATGAAACCCCACTATAATCGCATTTGAAGCGGAAGCAAGCAAAACATCGTTTTCCGTAATTGCCCCAACTGCCTTGTGAATTACATTTATTTTAACTTCAGGGTTTGAAAGTTTATTCAAAAGTGCGTCAATTGTTTCAACAGAGCCCTGAACATCGCATTTCAAAACTATAGGTAATTCCTTAACCTCTCCCTCTTCCATTTTCTTAAACAAGTCTTCAAGGCTTAACTTTTTAGGCTGTGCTTGCTGTTTTGAGGATTCATCCCTTAACTTTTTAACCTCCGCTATCTCCCTTGCTATCTGCTCGCTTTTTACAACATAGAACTTGTCCCCTGCATCGGGGATTGAGTTAAAGCCTAAAACCTCAACAGGGGTTGAAGGGGGTGCTTCTTTTACCTGCTTTCCTAAATCGTTGAACATTCCCCTTACCTTGCCGTAAGTGTAACCGCATGTAAAAATATCCCCTCTTTTTAAGGTTCCGTTTTGAACAAGCACGGTAGCAACAGGGCCCCTGCCTTTGTCAATCTTTGCCTCAATAATATAACCTTTTGCAGGCCTGTCAGGGTTTGCCTTTAATTCAAGCATTTCAGCAATTAAAAGTATGTATTCAAGCAATTCGTCTATTCCCTGCCCGCTTTTTGCGGAAACTGGAACGGAAACTATATCCCCGCCGTAATCTTCAACAATCAAATCATGCTCAAGTAATTGCCTTTTTACCATATCGGGGTTTGCCTCAGGTTTGTCTATTTTGTTTATTGCTACTATTATTGCAACCCCGGCAGATTTTGCGTGATTGATAGCCTCAACAGTCTGGGGCTTTATTCCCTCGTCTGCCGCAACAACAAGGATAACGATGTCTGTAACATTTGCTCCCCTTGCCCTCATTTTGGTAAAAGCCTCGTGGCCGGGGGTATCTAAAAATGTAATCTTTTTGCCCTGATGCTCAACCTGATATGCGCCTATATGTTGGGTAATGCCGCCTGCTTCTTTTGCGGTAATTCTGCTATGCCTTATTTTATCAAGAAGAGAGGTCTTCCCGTGGTCAACATGCCCCATTAAAGTAACAATAGGCGGCCTTTCTGTTAATTTTTCTTCAGGGTCTGGCTTTTCAAGTTCAACAAGGGCTTCATGCTCATAAGGGATTTTGTCAACAAGGTAGCCGAATTCCCCAGCAATTTCTTCAATAAGGTTGAAATCAATCATCTGGTTTGCACCGGCGTTAACCCCTTTTTCCTTTAACTTTGCCATTACCTCTTTTGTTTTTCTTCCTATCTTTGCGGCAAGTTGCCTTACTGTTGTAAATTCCGAAAGTTCTATAATGCCGAGTTCTCCCGGCTCGTACTTTTTCTCTTCTTTCTTAACAACAGATTTTTCCTGTTTGGCTTCCTTTTTATCCGCTTTTTTCTCTACTTTTTCCGCTTTAGGCGGTGTTTTTTTAGCCTTTTTAACCTCTTTCTCTTCTTTTTTAACAGGTTTTCTTTCTGCTTTTTTGGTTTCTTTTTTTACTTTTGCCTCTTTCTTTGCTTTTGTTTCCTGCTTTTTCTCTTTTTTAACAGGCTTTGTGCTTTTTTTTGCTTCTTCTTTTACCGTCTTTTCTTTTGCTTTCTTTTTAGAAGGTGTTTTTTT
>WFPG01000243.1 GCA_015487755.1 Acidobacteriota bacterium | reverse complement strand
CTGACTTTCCCCGAAAAGCAAAAAGTCTTTTCTTATTCCGTTTGACTTTATGTCAACATCAAACCCTACTTCGTTTTTAAATGCTGTTTCAAAAAGGGATACAGCCACTCCACCTTCTGAAATATCGTTTGCGTTTGCAAGCAGTTTGTTCTTTGCACAATGCTGCAAAAACTCAATCAACTCTTTTGTTTCATCTATGTTTATTTCAGGGCATTTACCTGCAATCTTCCCTGTTTTAACCTTCAAATACTCGCTTCCGCCTATCTCTCCCGTAAGTTTCCCTATTAAAAAGAGATTTAACCCCTCTTTTTCAAAGTGGGATTGAACCCTTTTGTCAATATCCTCAAGTAAGCCAACCATTCCAACTGTCGGTGTGGGGAATATTCCCACCCCTTTTGTTTCATTGTAAAAACTTACATTTCCGGAAACAACGGGGGTATTGAGAATTTCACAAGCCCTGCTCATTCCCTCTATTGACTTTACAAACTGATACATTATGTCAGGCTTTTCAGGGTTTCCGAAATTTAAGCAGTCAGTTATAGCAAGAGGCTTTGCCCCTGTGCAGGCAATATTCCTTGCAGCCTCGCAAACGGCAATTGCCCCCCCTTTTTCAGGCTCAAGGTAAACATACCTTGAATTGCAATCGGTTGAAATTGCAACCCCTTTCTTTGTCCCTTTTATCCTGATCAAAGCGGCTGCGCTTCCCGGTTTAAAAACCGTATTTGTCTGAACCTGATGGTCGTAAATTGTGTAAACCCACTCTTTAGAGGCTATTGTGTGGGAAGATAGAAGTTTTTTCAACTCTTTGTTTAAGTCTTCAGGCTCTTCAATTAAGTTAACATCAAAAGAATGTAATTCGTCAAGGTAAGAAGGCCTCTTATACGGCCTTTTGTAAACAGGGCATTCGTCCACCACGGCATGAACAGGCAACTCTGCGCACAGTTTATCTTCAAGGTCGTAAATCCTGACAAAGCCTGTGTCCGTAACTTTCCCGACAACCTCGCAGTCCAATCCCCACTTTTTAAATATCTCAAAAACCTTATCTTCCATCCCCTTTTTCGCAACAAGAAGCATTCTCTCCTGAGACTCTGAAAGCATTATCTCGTAAGGGGTCATTCCCTCTTCCCTTAAAGGCACCTTTGAAAGGTACAGGTCAATTCCGCTTCCAGACCTTGAAGCCATTTCAAATGAGGAAGAGGTTAAACCTGCGGCACCCATATCCTGAATCCCCACAAGGCAATCTGTCTGAAAGAGTTCAAGGCATGCCTCAAGAAGCAACTTTTCGGTAAAGGGGTCTCCAACCTGAACTGTCGGCCTCTTTTCCTCGCTTTTTTCGTCAAACTCCTCGCTTGCCATTGTTGCACCGTGGATGCCGTCCCTTCCTGTTTTAGAGCCTACATAGATTACAGGGTTTCCTATCCCTTCTGCCTTTCCGTAAAATATTCTGTCTTTTTCTGCAAGCCCTAATGTAAAGGCGTTTACAAGTATATTTCCGCTATAGCAATCGTCAAAGTAAATCTCTCCGCCTATTGTGGGAACTCCCATGCAGTTTCCGTATCCGGCAATACCTTCCACAACCCCTGTAAACAAATGCTTCATTTTGTCGCTATTTAATTCTCCGAACCTTAACGAGTTCATATTGGCAACAGGCCTTGCACCCATTGTGAAGACATCCCTTAAAATGCCGCCAACCCCTGTTGCGGCACCTTGATAAGGCTCTATGTAAGAGGGGTGGTTATGGCTTTCCATTTTGAAAACAACGGCAAGGTTGTCTCCAATATCAACAACTCCCGCGTTCTCTCCCGGCCCCTGAATAACCTGCTCCCCCTCTGTGGGAAAGTTTTTTAGATATGCTTTAGAACTTTTGTAAGAGCAATGCTCAGACCACATTACAGAGAAAATACCTAACTCAACTAAATTCGGCTCCCTTCCTAAAAACTCCTTGATTTTCAAATACTCTTCTTCGGTTAAATTATGCTGTTCAAGTAACTCTTTACTAACCATTACCTTCCCTTCTCAATTTATTTTTCTATTTTAAAGGTAAAAACCCTTCCGTAATCCCCTCCGAAGCAAACCTTTAACAAACCTGAAGGCATATAAACCGCACTCCATTGAGTCGTTAACTTCTGCCCCCACTTTGTTATAAAAGCCTTGTCTTTTATTTGAGCGACAGATTTCAACAAATCCATCATTCCGTTAAAGTTTACAGTCTGGTTTTCAGAGAAAAACTCATTTATAGTTTTGTATCTCCAGCACAGAGAGTTTAAATCGGCATCTTCTTTTTTATCGTAAAATGTGAAGTTTGTTGCGTATATGGGGACTTTGTGCTCAATTACCTTAACCCCCTGCGAGGTAAACTCAACAATAGCCCCGTCTCCGTTTGCGTCTCCAATCAAAAAGTGGACATGGGGACCCGGGAAGAAGTCAATATTGTAAGAGTTTACTATTTTCAAAGCCTCTTTAACAGTCGCCGCTTTATCTAAAATTTTTCTCACCATTAAAACCGCCGAAATAGTCTCTTTTTTCGGGTCTTGAGGCACCTTCTCCTGTTTAACAAGGGCTATTGAGATAAATAAGCCTTTTTCGTTCATTCCGTCAAAGGGGGAAATGTAAGCACCTGCGGCATTTATTTTATCCATTATCCCGCAATCCCCTTTTACGCTTAAATATGCCCCGTCTGTTAAAGATATTGAGGCATACCTTTTTCCTTCAATTGCGTGGGTAAAAACAACTATCGGCACAGCCTTATACCAGTCAAAATTCCTTCCGTAAATTGTGCCTTTCTTTGACTTTGCAGCAATCAAAGAGCAGTAAATATCGTTTCTCCTCTTTGTTGCATTCGGATAAAAGAGTTTTATAGTCCTTTTCAACTCTTTCGCGTTTTTAGGCAAAATAGGGTTTGTCCCGTAAAAGTCAAGTGTTAAAACAGGGTAACCCGATACCTTTTTAAGGCTCATCATTGTCGCAACAGGATACTTAATTCCCAAAAAAACAAGAAAAATGACGGCTATTATAACCGCTTTGTAAAAATTTTTCATCTCAATACCCCCAAACATAACAGTAAAATTCTATTTGAAAAAAATAAAAAATCCACCTAAAAATCAATTAAAAACAAAAGTTTCAATCCCCTCTTTTTCACAAAGGGAAACAAACTTCTCCGCATTGCTCTTATCCCCGACTATTGCGCCGTAATGCATAGGCACCGCTATCTTCGGCTTTATAGCCTTTGCCGCCTCAAAAGCCTCTTTATCAGTCATAACATAGGTTCCGCTGACAGGCAGAAGGGCAATATCTGTGTTTATCTCACTCATTTCAGGGATAAAGTCTGTATCCCCCGCATGGTAAAGTTTTATCCCTCCAAAATCAATTACATAGCCGACCCAGTTGTTTTCTTTAGGGTGAAAGTGCTTGTTAACGTTATATGCGGGAATACACTCAAAGGGAATACCCTTAACCTCTCCCTTAAACTGAGGGTTAACCTTAATGACATTGTATCCCTTCAACTGCTCGGCACCGTTTTCAGGGCAGACAATTACAGTTTCTTCTTTGGCGAGGTTTTCTATATCCTCTTTTGAAAGGTGGTCGTAATGAGAGTGAGTTACAAAGATAATATCCGCTTTCTTGGTATAATCCGTTAACTTAAAAGGGTCAATATAAACATTAAGCCCTTTAAATTCAATCAAAAAGCCGTCATGCCCCAGCCACTTAACACTGTTTTCAAGAAAACCCCTCATATCCCCCTCCTTTATTTTTGGTATTTACAGACTTATTTTAACAAAATAATGAAAGAAAGGTATTGAGTTTTAAGTTAAATAGGTGAAAGGTGAAATGGTGAATGGTGAATGATAAATTAGAAATTTTGAATTATAGGTTCTGAATTATTAGAAATTTTGAATGAGAGATGAGGGATTGAGGAAGATTTCCCGCATTT
>WFPG01000242.1 GCA_015487755.1 Acidobacteriota bacterium | reverse complement strand
GGGTAACTTCTTTTAAATCAAATAGATACCTTCCACAATCCCTAATTTGTCATCCCTAATCCCTAATTTCTTATTCACCATTCACTTTTCCACCATTCACTTTTTCAACTAAACCTCTTTGAAATTATTTGAAGGGAGTCCATGGTTTCTTTCCATGCCATAAGTTCGGATTTTATAAAGTATATGCTACCCTTTGCGGTTTCAAACCTGTAGGGGATTGAAAGCCTTTCAAGGTTTTCAAGGGCTTCGGGGGGTATGTTTACTATCTCCATTGCCTCTTTTAAACTTATTACCTCAAAAACGGAGCAATTTTTCTTTCTAAAGTTAAACCTTTTTGTAACAACTTCAACCGTGATTTTTTTGTTAAAGTGATATGCTTTCTGAAGGTACATAAGGAAGTTTTCGTCTCCCTGCTGGTAAAGGCATTGTGCTTTGCCTATTAAGGCGTATGGGTTTGAGGCGTTGGATTTTAACGCAAGGGAAAACAGCCTTTCAGCCGTTTCGTAGTCTTCAAAGAATACCCCTATGTTTCCAAGTTTTATTAAGGTGTCTTCCTTAAACCCTTTGATTTTAAAAGGGTAAATCAGAAAAGGCTTTATTTCGTCAAAGTCTTTGTTTTCAAGGCAAAAGTCTATGTAGTCTTCAAGAAGGTTTAAGTCTATGTAAAGTTTTAACACCTTTTTGTAAAAGAGTTTTGAAAACCTCTTTTTTTCCATTTCCTTAACCGCTTTGAGTATGTTTTTGTAAACAATGTCCCTTGTTTCATAGGGTTTGCCCAGGGTTGAGAGTTTTTTTGATCTGAATTTGCATTCTGTTAGAGAGATTATTTCCCTTGAATTTAAGGTTATGTCGTTTATTGCATTCTGGCAGTCCCTGAATATCATTATGAGAGAGTCTCTTAACTCTTCGTCTATTTCATCAATGTTAAGGGTTTTTTTCAGGTTTTGAACCATTGTTGAGGGAAAGGTTATGTCTAAATTTACCCTTTGAAGGGGGACTTTGTAGTTTACGAATATATTCAGGGAAACTATTGCTTCTTTTCTGTCTATGTTTTCAACATCAACAAGGTATAAAAGGCTATCCCTCAATTATTCCCCCTCCGATTACCATATCATTGTCTGAATAGCAAACCAGAAGTTGCCCCGGCGCCACCCCGATTACAGGGTTTTCAAATTCAAATATGTATTCATTTTCCCTTATATTTTTTACATTTGCAAGGGGTTGCGGTTTCTGGTTATACCTGATTGAAGCGGACAGTGTTCCTTTAAATTCCCCTATAAGGTTGAAGTTTCTAACCTTTACCTTTGTTTTTTCAAGGTATTCCCTTTCGCCGACAAATACCGTGTTTGTTTTAAAGTCTAACTTGATGACATAAAGGGGGTTATTCCACGATATGCCTAACCCTTTCCTTTGCCCTATTGTGTAGTAAGCAAGCCCTTTGTGATAGCCTAAAATTGCCCCGTTTATATGCTTTATCATTCCCTTTTTTAAAGGGATTTTTCCCGCAGCATACTCTCCCGGCTTTTTGCCCCCTGTAAAGCACAACTCCTGGCTTTCCTTCTTTTCGGCAACATTTAAGCCTCTTTCCCTTGCAATTCCCCTTACCCTTTCCTTCGTTAATTCCCCTAAAGGAAAGTAGAGTTTTTCAATGTGGCTTTTTTTCACCATTGAGAGAAAGTATGTCTGGTCTTTGTCCCTGTCTAACCCCCTGTAAAGAAAGCCGTCTATCTGCCTTGCATAATGGCCTGTTGCAAGCATATCAAAGCCTTCTTTCAATGCATAGTCAACAAGGTAGCCTATCTTTAAAAACCTGTTGCACCACCCGCATGGGTTTGGTGTTATGCCGAGGTAGTATAAATCTAAAAAAGGCTGGACTATCTTTTTGTAAAACTCTTCTTCCGTGTGGATTACCCTGTGGTTTATTCCAAGTGATTTGCAGAGTATTTTTGCGTCTTCCACATCTTTGCTTGAGCAACAGATTTTTAAATTGCACCTTGCGGTTTCAATGTCTGAATGAAAGACAAGAGTAACCCCTTCAACATAAAAACCTTTATCCTTTAATAGGTGGGCTGAAACCCCCGAATCAACCCCCCCGCTCATTGCAAGCAGTATTTTC
>WFPG01000241.1 GCA_015487755.1 Acidobacteriota bacterium | reverse complement strand
TCTAAATATCGTCCCCGGCAGCCATAACATTTGACGGGTCAAATGCATGGCACGGTGTTACCCCGTAAACCATTCCGCATTCAGGGCACTTTGATTCAAAGGTTTCCATTAAAAAGGTATGTCCGCATTTTTCACAGGTTATCTCAAAAGGCATAGGCATCAATTGGTTTGAAAAACCCATCATCCTTAACTTCATTACAACCTGTTTGCCGTTTTCAAAACTTCCCATACATCCGTCGTGCATAATTTCCTCCGTTTTATTTTAAATTTCTTAAGATAATCTTTCGCCAAACCTCAACCTGTTTCTGTATTCCAGAAGCGTTCTATCCAATTCTTCAAGTTTGCTTAAAAGTTTTTTCTCTTCCTCTGTTGTTTCCAGAATCTTAACAATTCCCCCGTGGCTTATAACAAACCTTTTATCTCCCATTAAAGCAAGAATAGGGTCGTGGGTTGCCATTAAAACAATCTTCTGCTCTTCCACAAGCAAGTTTAAAGCCTTTTTCCTGTCAATCCCCGCATTTTCTATCTCGTCAATCAAAATAATCGGGGATTTGCTTAAAATTGCGGTATCCGCTATCATCAAAGCCCTTGACTGGCCGCCGCTTAAAGAGGTTAATGGGGTCTCTCCGGTAAAACTTTCCCCCGCAAGTTGGTTTGCCTTTTCAATAACCCTTTCAACAATTTCTTCTTTGTTTTGAACAAACCTGCTTTCAGCGTGTAGAAGAAGAAACTCTCTAACGCTTAAATCTATAACAAAGTTCATATTCTGGGACAACTGAGCAACAAGCTTAAACTCTGAAGAAAACCTTAAATCTTTGTCAGGCACCTCACCATTTAAAAGTATTTTTCTCTTTGTCGGGGTGTCTCCCTGAGCCATCCACTCTATATCTGCAAGAAGCCTGCTCTTCCCCGAGCCTGTTGGGCCGACAATTGAGATTATCTCCCCTGCCTTAATCTCTATTTCAATGTTTTCCTTTTCCCCTAATTTATTATAACCGCCTATTATTGTTATTGACTTAACCTGCTGCAATTGATTTGACTCAATGTCAGACAGGTTGCTTAAAAACTCTTTAAAGTTTTCAAGGATAAAGTCTTTTGAAAGCCCCAAATCTTCAAGTTTTTCCTCGTCAACCTTTTCAACATACTCGTTTAATGTAAGGTTGTCATCTATTATCTCAATGCCTATTGAGTCAAAAAAATCTTTTGCAACAGGCTGCTTTTCAAAGATTTCCCTTAATTTCATTTTCTCAATATTCATACCAACCTCACACATCCATCTTTCTTACATTTCCAACCTGATACTTTTCGCCTATCCTTGTTTCGCCAAGGCAGTAAGAGCACAAAGCCGAAGGCATTGAAAACCTCAAACTCTTGCCTTCAAGGGTTTCAACATCTTCGCTGTCCATCAACAACAAAGTAAACTCATAAGCACCCTGCCCAGTTAAGCCGTTTACATGTAGAATTTTTGCAGTAGGGTTAACCTGCCTTACCTTTGCGGCAAAAACCTCTCTTTCAGCCTGAGAAACAATATCCCCTTTTGTGATAATGACAATATCCGCCGATTTCAGCATAGGGCCAATCTTTTTAGGGGTATTTAACCCGCTTAAATTGTCTATTACGCACACGGCTGTTATATCTTTAATATGTGGGGAACACCTGTTGCATAGCCCCGCACTTTCAGAAATAAGGATATCCAACCCCTCTTCTTTACCCCAGTTGAAACATTTTTCAATATTTGAAACAAAGTAATGGTCAGGGCAAAGCGCTCCCGACAAACCCTTTAAAACAGGGATATCATGCCTTTTAAAAAGCAAATCGTCGTCTGTTAAAAGGCAGTCAAACTTAACAACCCCAACTTTGATATTCCTTTGTTTTAATGACTCTATTACCTTCATTATTACGGCAGTCTTCCCCGACGAAGGGGGGCCTGAAATAGTTATCAATTTCATTACGATATCTCCCTTGCGTTTTTGTTAAACACCTCAAAAAGGTTATCAATCAAACCCTGAATGTTGTTGTTGTACACAAAATCCCAGCCAATCCAGTTAATTGGTGCATAATCGGGAAGAATGTTTTCAACCTCGGGATGGGTTGAAGGGAACAACCCTTTATGGGCAAGAATCTCTCCCACCTCTTTTGAAACAAAGTAATCTGCAATCTCTTTAAACTTGTTTATAAGTTTTTTCTTTGCAACCACAAATATAGGGGAAACAATTGAGCCATCTTTAGGCCACACAACCCTTACCTTTTTTGAGCCCTGCATCATTCTTGAGAAAAAGTAAGGCATAATGGTTACAGCCGGCCTCACATGAGCCTTGCTTCTTTGAACAGACTTAACCATTTGAGACGGGTGCATAGCCTTAATAAGCAGTTTGCCCAATTTTGCAACCCCTTCTTCCCCGTAAAGTTTGTAAATACCCAAAACAAGGGCATTGAACAAATCAAAGTCTTCCACAGGAAGGGAAACCATCTGATTGTATTTCTCGTCAAGCAATTCTTCCCATGATTCAGGGACAGGCAAATCCCCTAACATCTCAAGGTTTACAAGGAATACAGCGGGAACAAACCCAATTAAAGAGTAAATCCCCTCAGGGTCTTTTAACTCATAATCCTTAAAAGAACTGTTGTATTTCTCCCATGAAATATCGACAAACTCGCCGCTTTCCCTTATAATCCCGCCTATTCCCCTTTCAGAGAAGAAAACATCAAAGCCTGCGGATATAAACAAATCGGGCAAATCGTCCGCTGTCTTTACATCCTTAAACCTCTCTTCAAGCCACCTTGCCCCGGTGCTTGCTGCCTCAAGTTTTGTTGAAACGGTAAAGCCCTTGTCTTTCCCCTTTTCAATAACCCTGTTTAAACCTTCAAGAAGGGGAATTCTAACGGGACAGGGAAGCAATCCCTCAACAGAGAAATCACCTTCTTTGGAAGATTCTCTTAAAGTAATATCCTCAACATTATCCCTATTCAAGAATTCATTTAAAGCCTTTAAAAAATCCTTTTCATCCCTCTGCTTTAATTTTAAAAAAGAGGATAGTTTTAAAAACTTCCCTGTTTTTTTCAGAAAATCATGCTCAACAGCCTCTTTAAGCCCGTTGTTTATAAAAAAACCTTCCAATTCAGGATATTTTTCAAATAATTCGGTAAGTTTTTCATTGCCTGTTATAAGTTTCATTCAATCCTCCAAAATAATTTCTTCGCACAATCATTCTAATCTTTACTTTAAAATAAAGTTTTGATATTTGTCAAATTTTGATTAGATTTTCTTAAAAAAATTTACTCCCCGTACATTTCAAGATAATCTTCCATAGCGGCTTTTACAACCCTGTGGGCATGGTCATAGTCATAGACAAACTCAACACTAACTGCAGAGGTATCTTCCCCGGGAAGGACTTTATATGTAGCAAAGTAATGCCTTAACCTTTCAACCATAATCTCCGGAATATCCTTTATGCTTTCAGCCTTTCCCCAGATATTATCTTTTTCAAGAACTGCTATTATCTTGTCGTCTGCTTCTCCGTGATCAACCATCTGAATACCGCCTATAACCTTTGCGGTTAGGATTATCTCTCCCCTTGTTATAGGCCTTTCACTAATTACACAGATATCGAGAGGGTCTCCGTCTGCCTTCTTAACCGTGGGAGAGAGTTCGGCAACCCTTCTTCCGCAATAGGTTCTGGGAATTAAACCGTACAATGCGGGAGGCTGGGAAGATGTTCTTTGAGGCCTGTCAACCCTTATATATCCAGTTTCTTTATCAAGTTCGTATTTAACTGAATCAAAAGGAGTTATTTCAATATAAGCGTTTACAATTTTAGGTGCGTCTTTGCCAACTTCCAAACCGTGCCACGGGTGAGGCCTGAACCTGTAAAACATTTTCGGAAAACTCATAAATCCCCCTTAAAACATTCTTTTCTAAACTTATTATAGAGTATTTTTTCTAAAGGGGATAAAAAAAGCGGCCTTTCGGCCGCTTCAGTTAGAATATCGGGAGGGCGCTTAACCTTGTAAGGGAGTTATTTCCCTGCAAAGTTATACCCGATATCGGCTTACCGTATCACATATCAAAATTTTTACCGACATAACAAAAAAACGAATTTAGAACTATTTAACTCCGAAACAAACATTTATATCTTATCTTCCTTTGTACTTATTCTCGAAACCTTACTCAACACACGGCAATTGTAAAATTGCTATATTTTAAGTCAACACATTTTTTTATTTTTTTTACAACG
>WFPG01000240.1 GCA_015487755.1 Acidobacteriota bacterium | reverse complement strand
TTCATTCTGGCAATTATTTTTAAAATGTTTTAACTTAAAATATTTTTGAAAAGATTAAAGTATTTTTCGGCAATCAAATCCCAATTGTAAAACTCAATAATCTTTTTCTTGTTTCTTTCGGCAAATTCTCCCCTTTTGGTTTCGTCAAAAGAGTTTATAATCCCCGCAAGTTCCTGCGAATCTGAAAAATAAAGCCCGTTGTTTTCAAGAACGCTTCTATTAAAAACATTGTCATGGGCAACAATATAACTTCCGCAAGCCATTGCCTCAAGCAGGGAAGGATTGGTGCCACCGACAGAATGCCCGTGAAAATACAATTTTGCAAACATTCTCAACGTGTTTAACTCGCCTTGATTGTAAATTGCACCTAAAAACCTGACTGATGAATTGCTTCCATAATCTTTTAAAAGAGATTTACCGAACTTTGTACCGGGATTGCCGATTAACAAAAGAGGCTCGTGTGCCTTTGATTTTAAATACCCGTCTATTATTGTTTTCAGGTTGTTTTCAGGTTCAAACCTTGCTATTGCAAGAAAGTAACGGTATTTCCCAACATTATATTTTTTTAATATTTCCAAATCAGGATTATCAAAAACTTCGGCGCCGTACTCAATAACACTTCCGTCAATGTTAAAATGAGAAAGGTAGTAATCCCTTATTCCATTATTGTCAAAGACAAGGGCATCGCTAAACCTTACCGCTTTCTTTTCGCAAAATTTTATAAACTTTTTCAAAATCCAATTCCACTTTTCCCTTTTCCACTCAAGGCCGTCCATATTTGTTATAAACTTTGCTTTTGTTTTTCTTTTTAACCTGAAAAACAAAGCGGAAGGAACATAACCTAAATTTAAAACAATATCGTAATCCTCTTTTACCGCATCTTTCAAACAAAGGTAATCGTAAAAAAATGTTCCGAAAATACCGAATTTACTCTCTTTGGAAAAGATATGCTTTATTTTTATTCCGTTCCATTCACTCTCTTTATAATTATGGTCATCGGGGCTGTAAACCGTAACACTGTGGCCTTTTTTAACCCACCTTTCGGAAAGCTTTTCGGCGCATTGCTCAAACCCGCCGTAATTATTCGGTATTCCTCTCGTTCCCAAAATCGCTATTTTCATTTAAACAAAACCCTTACCCTTCTATAAATTGAAGAAAAAATATTTTTATTTCTTGAAAGGTTAAAAAGAACCGCAAAAAAGGTTTTCGGCAACAAAGTTATTAAGTAATAAAGGAAAAAAACGGGATTAGGAATTTTGTTGCTTTTTTTATAGCCAAATTTTTCCCTTAAATTTCCCGTGATTTTTTCAACAAAAAAGATTTCAGCCGAATTTAATTTCTTTTTCCAGTTGCCTGTTCTTCTGGTATCAAACCCCTTTTTGCCTTTCTCATCCTCAAAAACTGAAGACAAAGCATACGGCACATCAAGCATCTTTTCATCAAATTCAATACCTATAAAATCACATACTTCCCTAACTCTTTTTTCCGGTTCAAAAATTAATTCCTCAAACTTTACACACTTAACATTGGGATTGGATAGATAGGGAATTATAAAAGAAGCGGAGGAACGCCAGAGTAGGCTAATAGTTATAGGATGGTAATTTATAAAATTTCTAAAAGCCTCAAAAAATGGATAGGGCTCGTTTTTTGCCTTAAAATACCTTTTCCACTTAAATTTTTGAGAAAGAAGCGCATCCCTCGGGTCTCTAACCATATAGACAACCTTTGCTTCAGGGAAAAACTCTAAAATTGCGTCAAGGTAAAAAAGGTTTCTCGGAGTCTGTTCACACGGAATTTTCTTCCCGTTTTTTCCAGCCTCGTAAAACAGAAAATCGCCGAAAAGTTCAAGCCCGTTTACGGGAAAAGTTTTATTTTTCAAAAACCCTTCTGTTTCATCCATAAACATACCTTTATCACAACTTTTAAACGGGTGAACCCTTGAAGAACAAAACAGCCTATGTAAAATCTGTTGCGCTTCTTCTTTATTAAATTCAGTCTCTTTATCCGTCCACAACTTTTCAAAAAAGTGAAGTTCATTGAAGGAAAAAACTTCCTTATTGTTTCCCAATATGGTTGCCATTAAAGTTGTCCCGCTTCTTGAATTGCCCACAATAAAAATAATTTTTTTACTTTGATTCATTTTTCAACCTTAAAACAGTTTCATAACCCTTTAATATTTTTTCTGCCGCTCTTTCTCTTGTATAATTGTTTAAAATAAATGCTCTAAAATCTTCGTTGTAAGGAGTGTTGTATGCTTTTAATATAGCGTCCCTTATAGATTCAGGGCTTGCAGGGTTACAATAAAAAGCAAAATCTTTAAAATAAGCCCTTGTATAGCCCTTATCGGTGATAACAATATTACACCCCATAACAGCCGCTTCAAGGGAAACAAGCCCTGTTGTTTCAAACCAGCTGGGTAAAACATGCACCTTTGCCGCCCTGTAATATTGCGGCAATTTCTCATGTGGTATTGAGCCTAAAAACTCTACATTGCCTTCCATCTCTTTTTTAATAAGCTTGAAATACCTTTTATGATTAGGCAAAACATAACCTATTAAAAACAATTTAAAAGGCAACCCTTTCATTGCTTTAACAAGGTTTAACTGGTTTTTATTTCCCGAAATTTTTGCAACGCATAAAACGGAATCTTTTATTTTTTTCTCAATTTCATAATCTATATTTGTATTTTCATAGTTGAATAAAGACTTATCTATTGCGTTTGGGACAACACAATAATCGGCATTTTGTAGATTAAAGTCCTTTTTTATTCTATCCATTTCCATTTCTGAACTTGGAAAGAAAAAATCTGTTAAATTAACAACTTTTTTCATTAACCGAAAATAGCCTTTCAATAAAACTTCAACAGTGCCTCTATGAAACTCTCTATTTTTTACAGCCCTTGCGGCAATCTTTAAATATTCAATTGAATGATAGGGAAGTAAATTTGCTATAAATCTTCTTACACCTGTTGAGCCATATTTTTCATACTCTTCCCAGCTGACATAAATCGGGCTTAACACCACAGGTTTACCCTGTTTTTTTGCATTCAAAGCCTGAAGATAAACCTCTTGAGGGCGTACAAGATTAAAT
>WFPG01000239.1 GCA_015487755.1 Acidobacteriota bacterium | reverse complement strand
CGGTTCAATCCCTTATGCAGGGTGAATCTGTAATAAATTTAGGGTAAAACAATGGATAAAAGAAAAAAGATAACATCCTTTGTTAAGGCTGCCGGGTGAGCGGGCAAATTAGGTCCGGGTGACCTTGAAGAAATCATTAACGGCATAATAGCAAAAAACAACAATAAAAATATCATTGTGGATATGCAAACAAACGACGACGCAGGGGTAATAAGAGTTCACGGAAACAAATGCCTTGTTCAAACGGCAGACTTTATCACCCCTGTTGTTGACGATTTGTACATGTACGGAAGGATTGCCGCAGCAAACTCTTTATCCGATGTTTTTGCAATGGGCGGGGATGTTTTAACAGCCTTAAACCTTGTGATGTACGACTCCTGCCACATAGAAAAGGAAGAGATGAGGGAGATTTTAAAAGGGGGAGCAGACGCTGTAAATGAAGCGGGGGGAGTTATTATAGGCGGGCATACTGTTGAAGACAGTGAAATGAAGTACGGGCTTTCGGTTACGGGAATTGTTGAAGAGGAGAAGATTGTAAGAAACAACGGCGCAAAGGCGGGGGATAAAATCATTCTCACAAAGCCTCTGGGAATGGGGATAATTACAACGGCAAACAAGGTTGATATGGTGTCTGAAAAGACAATGGAAGAGGCGACAAAGATAATGGCACACTTAAATTTGTACGCAAAAAACGCAATGCTTGAAATCGGGGTAAACGCCGCAACAGACATAACAGGCTTCGGGCTTATAGGCCACTCTTATGAGATGGCAAAGCATTCAGGTGTAACAATAGTTTTCAATACAAAAGAAATTGATTACCTTGAAGAAGCGTTGTACCTTTCTTCAATAGGGATGGTTCCCGCAGGAAGTTACAACAACAAGCATTACACAGAAAAATCGGTGAAGTTTGAATGCGATATAAAAGACGAAGAGAAAATGATACTCTTTGACGCCCAGACTTCTGGAGGGCTTTTAATATCTGTTCCTTCAGAAAAGGCTGAAAAACTTGTTGATTTAATTTTAGAAAAAGGCGGGATTTACGCAAAGGTTATAGGCGAAGTTATAGAGAAAAAAGACTATCCGATTATCTTTATTTAAAATGTTTGAAATAATAGCACCTGCCGGAAATATTGAATCCCTTGCAGCAGCCGTAAAATCAGGGGCTGATGCCGTTTATTTCGGTTTTAAAGGACAGAATGCAAGGGGAAGGGCTGAAAACTTTGACGAAAAAACAATTCTTAAAGCAATTGCATACCTGAAAGAAAAGGGAATAAAAAGTTATATCACTTTGAATACGGTAATTACAGACAACGACCTGCCTCTTCTTGAAAAAAGGCTGAAAACACTTTCCGTTTTGCCCCCTGACGCGGTAATTATTCAAGATTTGGCGGTTTTGGAGTTGGGAAAAAAAATCCTTCCTGAAAGTGTTGAATTTCACGCATCAACCCAGATGGGAATATGCAATTTAGACGGATTAAAATTTGCTGAGAAAATAGGGATAAAACAGGTTGTCCTTGCAAGGGAGTTAAACTTTAAAGAATTAAATTATCTATCTGAAAACACAAAACTTAAACTTGAAACCTTTGTGTTCGGCGCAATGTGCTATTCTGCATCAGGTTTTTGCTATGCATCACTTAAAGAACAAAATAGAAGCGGAAACAGAGGGATTTGCGCTCAAATTTGCAGGCATAATTTCAATGAAAAATACCCATTTTCTATGAAAGACCTAAACCTTGTTGAAGAAATACCAAAACTTGTTAAAGCGGGAATTAAGCACTTTAAGATTGAAGGGAGAATGAAAGGCGCCGATTATGTTTACACAACAGTTTCCGCATTGAAAGAATTGAAAAAAGACTTATCAAAAAGCGGCATTTCAAAGACAAAAGCAATTTTAAAAAACTATCCCTTTTTAAGGGAAACGGGAAAGGGATACTTTTACTTTCCTGAAAAAAAAGGCATATTCACTGAAAACAAGCACTCAATTCAAGTTGAAATAGGGAAAGTTAAGTTTGCAAAGGGAAAAACCCTTGTTTTAGAAAAAGAAAACCCCTTAATAAAAGCAGGCTCAAGGATTAAGGTAAAAGACAAAGGCTCAACAGTGATAAAAATAGATAAAAACAAACTCACCCTATCCTCTGCAATATCGGCAAAAAAAGGAGACAGGGTTTTTCTTTACCCCAATAAGGAATCAATTAAAGGCTTAAAGGGAATTGTAAACGATATTGAGAAAAAACCTGTTCCTGTATTGATTGACTTAAAGGCAGAGATTACCGAAAAACTTATAACTTTAATAATCTTCTCAAACTCAAAAAAGTTGGGAGAATTGAAAGTCTCTGTATCGCCTGAACTGGCAAAAAACAACCCCCTTGATGAAAACACCCTTAAATCAAAGTTGAAGTCCGCATTTTACAAAATAGCCAAAGCGGAGATAAATAAAAACAACTTTATAATTAAGCATATTATTTTCAAAGAGATAAAACAAAAAATTAAAGAATTGATTAAAGACCACCTTGAAGAGATTTTCAATTACAAGCCTATACTTTACAAGTCCTATCCTGAATTTGAATATACAAAAAAAACCGCAAATTGCAAAACCCTTCCCCCTGTTTATTACAGGGAGAAAAAAGAGAAAGAAGGCTGTTTTATAGCAAACAATGTAGGCCAGTTAATTTACTCAAATACAAAGTTTACGGGAAAATTCCTTCCGGTTTGCAACAAAGTATACGCCCACTTTTTAAAAACAAACTTTAACATTAAAGGATTTTTAAAGCCTTATGAACTTGAGCCTGATAAAACAACCCCACACTTTGTGGTAAGGGTAAAGCCTCAAACCATACCCGCAGGCTTTAAGGTTGAAAAACAGGGGGAATTTTACCTTATCTTTAAGGAATAAACCTATTTTTTCTTTTCCTTCTTAACCTCTTTAACCTTCTTTAAGACAAGGTCAGCCCCTGTCATTGACATTGAATACTTGTCTCCCATTTTTAACCCTGATGTCCTGAAGGCGCCGACAAGATAATCCCCTTTAACATCAACCATTATCTTCATCTTCTTTCTCTTTATCTTCTCTTTTTTCACAAGATAGCCTTCCAACTCAACCTCAATAACATAATGTCTGTTTAAAACCCCTAAAAAGTTTGAATAGATTTTGCCTCCTTTAATTTTAGCGTCCCCAATCTTTCCTGAAATCTTTCCGTCTTTTTCAATAACAATGTCAAAGGGGATAACCTTCTGCTTACACCAAGTAACAATACTTTTCCCCTTTCCCTTCCAGTGCCCTTCAAATTTGCTTATATCAATAGAGTAAACGGAAGGAACAATTAAAAACAAAGCAATAAAGACAATATTAAACCGTCTCATTTTAAGCCCCCTAAAAGGTATTTGCCTATTTTTACGAAAAAAGTTTTAATTTTGTTTAAGAAGAAACCCCGTTTTCGTGTAAGTTGCCGAATGTCTTTTGATAAATAAAAAACGCTATCAATAAAACTAAAAGCAATAATTTACCTATCAATCTCAAATTTAGTTTTATAACCTGACTCTTTAACCACCAGCTCAGACCTAACTCTTTTTCTATGCTTTAGTTTTAATTGTTGAATTTCAGTAGCTGCAAGTGGAGAGCGAACGGTAATAACATAGCTTTTTCTTATGTCACTGGCATTATCTCCTCTTTTAATAATTGAGTTTTCTAATTGTTTAACAGCATAATCAACATTATGCCCCTTCAATTCAACAAAATGTTCCTCAATATAATTGTTATCCTTTAATTTAATCAAATAATCACACTTTTTTCCTTCAAATTGTTCACAACCATCTATTTTAATCTTTGCAATTCTTCTTTTCTGAGGATTTAGAAAAATTATTTTTGATTTTTTTTCTTTTAGCGTTATCTCTTTATAGGTTAAATTCTCAATGCACTCTTCATTAAAATTCATTTTTCAATATTCCAGATCTAATAAACTATCAAATTCACCGGCAATATTGTTTGATACCTCATCCAATAAAGTTTGCTTAATAAGGGATGTCTCTTTATCCATAAGAT
>WFPG01000238.1 GCA_015487755.1 Acidobacteriota bacterium | reverse complement strand
GAGATGTGTATAAGAGACAGGGTTTGGTATAGCAGTATTTCTTGTTTTTTCAGGCTATTTTTTTGTTACCTCTTATTTAAGGAACAAAAAAATACATTCTGCTTTAAATTTAATTGAAAAAAAGTTATCCAAGTTTAGTGAAGGCGATTTGAGTGTTTTAATCTACTCGTTTAAAGAAGATGAGGATATCCTTAAAAAAGTAAATGAAGATTTATTAAAAATAACAAACAGGTTTGAGGGCATAGTAGGAAATTTAAGGGGGATTGCCTCAAATATCAAGGAAAATTCTTATAGAATTGATGACCAACTTGTTGTATATATTTATGATGCAAAAAATCACCTGGAAAGTATAGAACATACAAAAAAACTTTCTGAAGAGATAAAAGAATTAATAGGGAAGATACACCATGATACGGTAGCCCTATCCAGGAACACAGATAAGACGGTTAAATTTCTTGAAAATATAGCCAATCAAAATGAAGATATTAAAATTACCGTTGAATCTCTATCAATGTATATTCATGAAAATAAAGAGGCAATGGAGCAGATACAGAAAAATACCAGGAAGGTTACCGAAAATACCGAGAATTTATCTTCTTTATCCCTTGAAACGTTCAGTGCTATTACTGAAATGGAATCAACTTTTAAAGAGATATCCAAATATATAGACTATACCCAAAATTTAACAAGAGAGATAATTAAGATTTCAAAATTTGGGATGAATCAATCCCGTGAAACCCTTGTTAGTGTTGAAAAAGTAGGCGAAGTATTGAGCACTTTTATCCTTAAAATCAATATGTTAAAGGAGCAGTCTTCAAAGATTGAAAGGATTGTAGATACTATTTCAAGAATTGGGGAAAGGACAAACCTGCTTGCATTAAATGCAACTATTTTTTCTCAAAGTGAAGACGGTAAAGCACAAGATTTTGAGATTATCACTGAAAAAATAATGGAGCTTTCTGAATCGTCAACAATTGCGTTAAAAGAAATCTCACAGTTAATTGTGCAGTTTGAGAATATTATTCTGGAACTAACTCAATTGGGCAAAGAAGGTAGCAGGGCAATGGAAAAGGCATTAAAAAATATGTATCAAACAACTGAGAACTTCTCCGACATATCAAACAGGCTGAATGAAATAGGCCACCATTTTTATAATATAGCAACCGCTTCCAATGAGCATTCGTTAGGCACACAGCAGATTAGGGATGCGGCGCACCAGATAAGCGACCTTTCGGAAGATATAGCCAATCTAATGTCGGCAGAAGATAAAATAGTCACATATGTTAGTACAAAAACCGCATTCATGTCTGAAATTATAGATAGTTTAGGTAAATCCCTTGATGTCCAGGCGGCAAAGGTAAATGAATTGCTTGGCGAATTAAAAGAAGTGGAAAACTCCACCAGGAGAATGCAAAGGGAAAGTGAAGACCTTGAACTTAACAACTCTATTTCCATAAACTCGATATTAAAAATTGAGGAAGGGTTTAAGAAAAATTTTAAAAATATTCTAACAATGTCCAATACATCCCTTTCACTGAAAAAATATGGAGAATATCTGGAAGACACTATTGATTTTTTCAGATTGCCTCATAGGTTTGAGGGAGGTACATTAAAAGTTTGTGGGCTTTCTTTGCCCTATAGGGAATTAGACCCTGCTTTTGCCGAGACTGTAGGTGAAACTCAAGTTCTTGACCTGATTTACTCAGGGCTTGTTAGATATAACTACCTTACAAATATAGTGCCTGATTTGTGCACTCATTGGGAGATATCAGACGACGGATTAAGGTACACATTTTATTTAAGAAAAGATGTAATGTTTCATAACGGGCAGATTTTCACTGCAACCGATGTGCTAATAACATTTAAGAGATTGCTTGATAAAGAGGTTAAATCTTCAAAAGCGGGGATGTTTTTCATAATAAAGGGGGCAAGGGATTTTCATAACGGAACTACAGATATTTTAGAAGGAATTCACATAATTGACGATTACACTATTGAATTTATTCTTGAAAAGCCTCTTGTTTTTTTCCTTGATTTATTAACTTTGACAGCGGCAAAGATAATACCACAGGCCGATTATCACAGCTCAAAGAAATCTATTTCTTTAATTGGAACAGGGCCTTTTAAAGTAGAATTTTTTAAACCTGATAAGCAGATTGTTTTGAAAAAGAATGATTTTTATTTTATTCACAATAGGCCGTTTTTAGAT
>WFPG01000237.1 GCA_015487755.1 Acidobacteriota bacterium | reverse complement strand
GGTAAGGAAAATCATCTACAGTCCACTTTGTCTTTTTTAAAATTCTCTCAATATCCCTTTCACTTGCCGAATAGATAATTTCTTTAATTTTATTCTGGTCAATATTTTTATAAACTCCGGAAAAACTCATATTTAATCCAGAAATCCGGTTAACGGGCTTGAGGCTGATGCCTTTTCCTGTTCCTCAATCGGGCCTGCTTCCATTCCTAAAATAGCGGATTCAACCGCAAGTTTAAAAGCCTTTGCCATTTTTACAGGGTCTTCGGCAGAAGCAATCGCAGTGTTTACAAGAACTGCGTCTGCACCTAACTCTATCGCTTTTGACGCATGTGAAGGAAGCCCAAGCCCCGCGTCAACAACAACAGGCACATTAGCCTGCTCAACAATAATCTTTATAAACTCCTCAGTTTTTAACCCTCTTGCGCTCCCGATAGGGGCGGCAAGGGGCATAACCGTTGCACAGCCTACATCTTCAAGCCTTTTTGCCAGAACAGGGTCTGCGTGCATATAGGGTAAAACAACAAACCCCTCTTTTACAAGGATTTCGGCAGCCTTTAAAGTTTCATACGGGTCAGGCAAAAGGTAAACAGGGTCAGGGGTTACCTCTAACTTCACCCAGTTAATTCCCGAAGCAGCCCTCGCAAGCCTTGCAAGCCTTACAGCCTCTTCAGCGTCTTTTGCACCTGAGGTATTCGGCAAAACAATGTATTTATCAAAATCTATCGCTTTAAGTGTAGGGTCAGGTGAATCAAAACTAACCCTTCTTAAAGCAACGGTTACAATCTCCGCCCCAGAAACCTCAAGAGCCTCTGCCATAATTTCAGGGGAAGGGAATTTCCCTGTCCCTATAAACAGCCTTGATTTTATCTCTTTTCCTGCAATTATTAACGGTTTCAAATTATCCTCCTCCTACAAATGAAACAACTTCAACCTTGTCTCCGTCTTTAACTTCGGTTGTCTCAAAGTTTTCCTTATAAACAACACTTCCGTTTAACTCAACTGCAACAAATTTAGAATTAACATTAAGTGCTTTTAAAAGTTCGGAAATATTCTTTAAATTGCCTTCAAATTCTTTTATCTCACCGTTTATCTTTAGTTTCATTTTTCCAACCCCAAAATTATTCTTACAACAAGATGGGATTGTATTGAAGCGGCTATGCCTACCCTTGTTGCCACCAACCCTATGCCGTCACTTACCTCGCTTTTCCCATCCCCTACAATATAGATTTTATCAGATATTTTTTTAACCGTTATAGTTTTTTCAGAATGGAAACCTGCAACCCCGCTTGCTGCAACTATTACTTTTTGAGGTAACTTTTCCCTAACAGCACTTACAAGCATTGCCTTTGCTTCAGGGTTGTCAAAACACTCAACAATTACCGAGCAATCTTTAAAGATGTCAACATTTTCCCTTGAAATTTTTATATTATAAGCCTCAATTTTTGTGAAAGCAGACACCTGCCCCATATTCTCTTTAAAGGCTTCCACTTTAGGCTTTCCTATCTGGTGAATAAAATACCTCTGCCTGTTTAAATTTGGCGGCTCAACAATATCAAAATCCGCAACAACAAGTTTCCCTATACCTGCCCTGACAAGGTTTTCCCCCACAACGCTTCCAAGCCCCCCTAAACCTGCAATACCGACAACAGCGTCTTGCAATTTCTCGGTGTAATGTTCAGGCTGTCTTGCAAACATTAAACTTTTTAGAGAAAGGTTTTCAGGCATTTCACCTTTTTTAAAAGCGGATACCCTATCTCCGTTTTCAAGAATTAAGGAAAAATCAGGATTTAAAACAGTGTTATGGATTATAATGTTAAAACCCGGAAAATGTTTTTTAAGAAACTCTTTTAAAGTAACACCTTCTGAAACCTCAACAGGCTTTCCGTTTAAATATACAATCAACTTTTACCCCTTCCGCCGAAAAACATTGTAATACCGGCTATTGAAAAATTGTTTTTCATCTTTAATTTTAATTGTTTTACCCTTTCAAAATCAATACCGCCTAATAAAACAACCCTTTCACCGAATTTATCTACCAAATTTGATACTATATCCAAATCAAGGGGTTGTAAAGAATAATCTTTTTTTGAAAAAGGCTTAAAAATAGGGGAAATAAAAACAAATTCTGCCCCTTTGTTAATGATTTTTTCCGCATTTTCAACACTATGAACCGAAGCGGAAAAAGAAATATCGGGGAATAAAGAGGTAATATCATCTATTTTATTTAAATCTATTTCTTTAAAATGGCAGATAATTGCTTTATCTTCAAACTTTAACCACTGTTTTAAAGGAATAATTACCCTAAACCCCAATTCTTTTAAATTTTCGCAAATTTCCCTTAACTCAGGAGAAGATAAAATAAAAGGGCTTCTCACATACACATGAGAAGCCCCTTTTTCTTCAAGCAGCCGGATAGAATCAATTAAATCATCAACTTTAAAATAATCCGGTGTAATAGCAATAATTTTCATTAAATTTCAGAGAGTTTCTTATGTCTCCTTAAAACAACCTTAGCATACCTGAATGCCGGCAAATCCTTCTTATTCTTATACTTTCTCAACGCTGTTTCACCCATATTGTACGCAGCGAGAACAAGGTTCATATCCTTGAACCTGTCTGACAATTTTTTCAAATAGTACATTCCCAAAGTTACATTTAATTGCGGGTTGTAAAGATGCTTTTTGTCCTTAATAACAATGCCGAAGTCTTTTGCCAGAGCCTTACCTGTAACAGGCATTAACTGCATTAAGCCTATTGCTCCCACCGGAGATTTTGCATACTTGTTAAAACTGGACTCAGTCTGCATAACCGCCAATACAAACTCAACGGAAAAACCGTACTCAATGCTTTTTCTGGCGATAATTCTCGCTACATCGGTTTTTTCTTCCTCGGTTAAATTTGTTTTTACCGAGTTTAAAACCCTCATCACCTTCTGATAGTTTTGCAGAAATTCAATTTCATACTTTACTGAATTTTCTATAGAATTTTCATAGTTTTTTTCAGTTCCGGCTGCCGGCAAATCAACAGGCTTTACAAGGTTGTTATACCCTGTAAAAGCCGCCATAATTACTGCAATTATTAGTAAAATTAAGTGTTTCTTCATAGTCCTACCTCCACAAGAGGTAGAATTTAACACAGACAAAAAAAATGTCAAGGGAAAATTTTTATTCGGTGATATTTATCACTCAAAGGTAATATGCT
>WFPG01000236.1 GCA_015487755.1 Acidobacteriota bacterium | reverse complement strand
GGGGATTGTTATGCCTGTAAAGACGGTTAAGGGAACGAGGGATATTTTTTATCCTGATATTGAGAAGTGGCGCTTTTTTGAGGAAATGGCGAGAGGGGTTTTGAAAACCTATAACTTTAAAGAGATTATCACCCCTATTTTTGAGTACACCGAGGTGTTTGCAAGGGGAATAGGGGAAGACACCGATATAGTGCACAAGGAGATGTACACCTTCAAAGACAGAAAGGGAAGAAGCATTACTTTGAGGCCTGAAAACACAGCCTCGGTTGTAAGGGCTTACCTTGAGCATAAGATGTATGCGGAAGGGGGAGTTAAAAGGCTGTTTTACATTGGGCCAATGTTTCGCTATGAAAGGCCGCAAAAGGGAAGGTACAGGCAGTTTTTCCAGTTAGGGGTTGAGGTTTTCGGAAGCAAAAGCCCCTATGTTGACGCTGAGACAATTGAACTTGTAATAAATATCCTTGAAAAATCGGGGCTTAAGGGCTTAAGCGTTAAACTTAACTCTTTAGGGTGCGAAAAATGCCGCCCTGTTTACAGGGAGAATTTAAAGAAATTCCTTGAAAGCGTAAAAGACAACTTGTGTGAAGACTGCAAGAGAAGGGTTGATACAAACCCGTTAAGGGTGCTTGACTGCAAGGTGCCTTCCTGCAAGGAAACGGTTAAGAATGCGCCGAATATACAGCAGAGTTTATGCGAGGAATGTAAAGAGCATCAGGATAGGGTTTTTCATTACCTTGAAACAATGGGGGTTAAGTATGAAGTTGACCCAAACCTTGTAAGGGGGCTTGATTATTACACAAGGACTGTTTTTGAGGTTGTGTCTGAAAACCTTGGAAGCCAGAACGCAATTTTAGGCGGCGGAAGGTATGACAACCTTGTAAAAGAGTTAGGGGGGCCTGATACCCCTGCCTTTGGTTGGGCTTTAGGCATTGACAGGCTTGTGCTTTTGCTTGACGATAATGCCTTTGACTTCTCAAACAAGACAATCTATGTAATACCTGCGGGAGATTCAATAGATTACTGCTTTAAGGTTGCGAAAAGTTTAAGGGAAAGCAATCTGCCTGCCGAGGTTATTTCAGACTCAAAATCCCTGAAAAAAGCCTTGAACTTTGTTAACAGGCAAAATGGAAGGTATGTAATTATTGCGGGAGAAAGCGAGGCTGAAAAGGGGATTGTGGTTTTTAAGGATTTAGATAAAAGGACACAGAAAGAGATAGGTTTTGAAAAATTGTCAGAGGAGTTGAAAGATGAAATTGATAAATAGAACCCATACATGCGGGGAGTTGACCTCAAAAAACGAAGGGGAGATGGTAAAACTTTGCGGGTGGATAAACTCACACAGGGATTTAGGCTCCCTTGTTTTCTTTGATTTAAGGGATAGGTGGGGCATTACCCAGATTACATTGGACGAAAACGACGGAGAGGTTTTTGAAAAGGCAAAGACTTTGAGAAATTGGGATGTTGTAAGCGTTGACGGGCTTGTTCAGTTAAGGCCTGAAAATATGGTAAACAAAAACCTCATTACCGGAGAGATTGAGGTTAAGGCGACAAATATTGAACTTTTAAACAAAACAGACGCATTGCCTATAAACATTGACGAGAACGCAAAGGTTTCCGAAGAGATGAGGCTTAAATACAGGTACCTTGACTTGAGAAGGTATCCCCTTCAAAACAACCTTATTTTGAGGCATAAAGTGGCGCTTGCCGTCAGGAATTACCTTAACGAAAAAGGCTTTATTGAGGTTGAAACCCCAATGCTAACAAAATCAACCCCTGAAGGGGCAAGGGATTATGTTGTTCCTTCAAGGATACACACAGGCAAGTTTTACGCATTGCCTCAATCCCCTCAACTTTTCAAGCAACTGCTTATGATTTCGGGGTTTGACAGGTATTTTCAAATAGTTAAGTGCTTCAGAGACGAGGATTTAAGGGCAGACAGGCAGCCTGAATTTACCCAGATTGATATGGAGATGTCTTTTGTTGAAGAGGAAGATGTATTCGCAATTGTTGAAGGGATGATGAAAGAGGTTTGCAAAACCGCAGGCTATGAGATTGAAACCCCTTTCAAGAGAATGACTTACCGCGAGGCAATGGAAAGGTACGGAAGCGACAAGCCTGATATAAGGTACGGTATGGAGTTAAACGAGATTAGCGACATTGTTTGCGGGGCAGGGTTTAAGGTTTTTGATTCTGTAAAGGATAACGGTGGAGTTATTAAGGCTATACTTGTCAAAGGGGGAGCCGAATACTCAAGGAAAAACATATCGGAATTTGAAAGCGTTGCAAAATCATACGGAGCAAAGGGGCTTGCATGGTTTAAGCAGACTGAAGAAGGCTTTAACTCTCCTATTTTAAAGTTTTTAGGGGAAGAAAGGGCAAAGGCTCTATTTGATAAGTTAGGCGGAGAAAAGGGAGACATTGTTTTCATTGTTGCGGACACATTTGAAACAGCCTGCACATCTTTGGGGGCTTTAAGGGTTAGAATTGCAAAAGAGAGAAACCTTATTCCTGAAAACACACTTTCTTTTGTATGGGTAACAGACTTCCCGATGTTTGAATGGGACGAAGAGGAAAAAAGGTATGTTGCAATGCACCACCCGTTTACATCCCCTAAAAAAGAGCATTTGCATTTTCTTGATACAGAGCCGAATAAAGTTATGGCAAGGGCTTACGACCTTGCGTTAAACGGCTTTGAGATTGGCGGGGGAAGCATAAGAACACACGACATGGAGACACAGAAAAAGGTTTTCAAAGCAATCGGTTTAAGCGAACAGGAGGCTGAAGAAAAATTCGGTTTCTTCTTGCAGGCTCTAAAATTGGGAGCACCCCCCCACGGCGGGATAGCATTCGGGCTTGACAGAATTGTAATGATACTTGCAAACGGGGAGTCAATAAGGGATGTAATAGCATTCCCGAAAACAACATCTGCAACCTGTTTGATGACCGAATCCCCGTCAAGCATTGACAAAAGGCAGTTAGAGGAATTGAAGATTAAAATAGTTGAAAAAGAATAATTCCGTAACCGCCGTTACGAAAAGGGAAGGTTATGAAACTAACAGTCGGGTTTTTGCAGTTTAAGCCTGAATTCGGGAAGATTAGGGAAAACACCGATTACATAATCGGAGAATTAAAAAAACACAGGTTTGACATTGCGGTATTGCCTGAATTATGCACAACAGGGTATTTGTTTGAAAGCGTAAAGCAGGCGAATGAATTTGCTGAAAGCAAAGACGGATACTTTATTCAATCACTTTCAAAACTTGCAAAAGAAAAAAAGTGCATTATTGCAGGGGGCTTTTGCGAAAGGGGAAAGGAAAAGCCTTTTAACTCTCAGGTGCTTGTATCTGAAAAAGGGGTTCTATCAATTTATAGAAAGGCGCACCTTTTTTACAAGGAAAAAGAGATTTTTGCAAAAGGGAACACTCCTTTTAAAGCGGTTGACACAGGGAAAGGCTATAAAGTAGGGCTTATGATTTGCTTTGACTGGATATTTCCCGAGGCAATGAGAAGCCTTGCATTAGACGGGGCGCAGGTAATACTGCACTCAGCAAACCTTGTTCTCCCCTATTGCCAGAGGGCTATGTTTGCAAGAAGCCTTGAAAACAGGGTTTTCATAATAACCGCAAATAGGTTTGGAAAAGAGACAAACTCAAAAGGGGAAAGTGTTGAATTTACAGGCAAAAGCCAGATTACCTCCCCTGAAGGAGAGGTTCTACTAACTATCGGCGAAAAAACAAAAGGTTTTTATTCCGTTGAAATAGACCTATCCCTTACCGACAAACAGATGAACCCCCTAAACCACCTATTTAACGACAAAAGAACCGACTTGTATAATTTATTTTAAATTCTGGATGTTAAATGATAAATTATGGATTCTTGATGCAGAAACAATTTCTCTTTTAAAATCAAACATATACCTTCTTCAACTCACAATCCATAATCTATCATTCAAAATTCAAAATTTCTAATTTATAATCCCCAATTCCTCAAAGAAGTAAAAGTGTCAACCTATATCAGGACGGGACACGGGACACCGTTCACTTTTTCACCGTTCACTTTTCACTATTCACAAGCTTCAAAGACAATGTCAAAACAAAGTGTGCCACAGGCTCTTCCTGTTGAGAAGGCACAAAGGCGTCTATGTGAAGCGGCATATTTTGCCTTTCCTTTGTTTCAATAACCTTTTGAATTAAATCTTTTATCCCGTCTCCGTCCTTGCACACAAAGATGGTATCCCCTACAGCCCTTTTGTAGAAATCCGCTTTCAAGTCTTTAAAAACAAGGGATATATTTTTACCGCTGTCTTTTATCAACTTCATAGCAAGCACCCCGCCTGAAGCGTCCGCACCTACACAGAGC
>WFPG01000235.1 GCA_015487755.1 Acidobacteriota bacterium | reverse complement strand
TTATAAAAGTTTGTTAAATAAGGCTTATAAAGTTGTTGAGCGTTTTAAAGAGATAGAAAAAAGAATTAAATAAAGAGGGGTTATGAAAATAATAGTTGCGGAAACGGGAGGCTTTTGCTGGGGTGTAAGAAGGGCAATGGATAAAATCCTTGATTTATCAAGGAATAAAGAGGAAATTTACACTCTGGGGCCTCTTATCCATAACAATCAGGTTGTTTCTCTTCTTGAGACAAAAGGGGTAAAACCTGAAAAAAAACTTGAAAACCTGAATAAAGGCACGGTGGTTATAAGGGCACACGGAACCACTCCGGAAGTGCTTGAAAACCTTAAAAACAAAGGCCTTGATGTGGTAAACCTTACCTGTCCTAAGGTTGGCAAGGTTCAGGGGATAATTAAAGGGCATATAAAAAAGGGTTATAAAGTTGTTATTGTGGGAGATGAAGGGCATGCAGAGGTTGTCAGTTTAAAAGGGTATTCTAACAATACTGCCTTTGTTGTCGGAAGTGTTGAAGAAGCAGAAAAACTTCCTGAGATGGATAAGGTAATTGTTGTTTCCCAGACAACCTTCAATTACGATGAGTTTTTCAATATAGTGGAAAAGGTGAAAGAAAAGGCAAAAGAGGTTAAAGAGTTCTGCACTATTTGCGACTCAACACATAGAAGGCAGGACGAGGTAAAAAAGATAGCCTCTCAGGTTGATTGCATGATTATTATTGGAGGAAAACACAGTGCAAACACCACAAGGCTTGCGGAAATCTCAAAAGAGCATTGCCCTGTAGTTTACCACATTGAAACAGAGGAAGAGTTAAAAGGCATTGATTTTTCAAAGTTTGAAAAGGTAGGTGTTTCTGCAGGCGCGTCAACACCCAGTTGGATTATAAATTCTGTTGTGGATTATCTGCGCTTTGTTGATGAAAAATCAAAGTTTTTAACCAGAATGCTTGGAATTGTTTTTAATTCAGGCTTATTCAGGGGCTTTTCCGCTTTTGTTTTTTCCTACGGTTTACTAAGGCTTTCAGGTTTTAATAATCCTTTAAAATTTTCTCTTATAGCATTTCTCTATATTTTTTCAATGACGCTTTTTAACGGCTTAATAGACCTTGAAGGGTTAAGGTTTAGCAACCCGACAAAGTTTTACTTTTTAAAAGAAAATAAGAAAACTCTTGTATTTTTAGGTATTGTATCCCTATTTTCTCTTGCGATTTTAAGTATAAAGGTGTCTTTAAATGTCTTTTTAGTTATTCTTTTGGCATCCCTTTTAGGTTTGCTGTATCGTATTAAGTTAAGGTTGAAGGGAAGAATAATGAGGCTTTTTGATATACCAGGCTCAAAAAATATAATTTATGCCCTTGCCTGGTCTATAGTTATTGTTTTTATCCCTTTGTTCTTTTTCGGAAAATGCGAACTTTTTTCTTTTCTCTTAATGTTCTTGTTTGTCTTTACCGTAGTTTTTGTAGGCTCAATTTTATCTGATATAAAAGATATTCAGGGTGATAAGTTTTACGGCAGGGAGACTTTGCCTATTTTAATAGGGATTGACAAAGCATTAAAGATAGCAAATTGGCTTGTTATTCTTTTAGTTTTTTTTGTTTCTCTAATCTCATTTACAAGTAAAAATGATTATTCCCTTATTTTGCTTGCGGTATTATTTGCCTCTTATTATATGCTGGTTAATAAACTTGTTGTTAAAAAGAGAAATGTTTCTCCTATCTACTATGAGTTTTTGCTTGATAACTTTGCGTTAATTCCCGGACTGCTTGCAATACTATTTTCTTTTTTCAAATGACTTTAAAAGTATGTCACTGTTTTTAACCGCTTTTTTTAGGAAATCAAAGTAAAGTTCTTCTTTTTGATGTTCGGTTAAATCTGATTTTTGTTGTGATATTTTTCTATAAAGGTAGGTGGAGTGGGATAGGATTATTGCGCTTGCCACCGATACATTGAAACTTTCTGTAAAGCCGTACATTGGAATTGTGAACTCACAATCCGCATAGTTTAAAATCTCACTTGAAATGCCGTCATGCTCATTGCCTACAACAAATGCGTATTTACTATCAGGGGCAATCTCTATATCTGTAAGTTTTACCGATTTTTCCCCTACATTTGCTACAAAAATCTTGTATCCTTTTTCTTTCAATACTTTAACACAGGGTTTTTGGTCTTTAAACCTGTGTAAATCAAGCCATTTGTGGCTGTATTTGGTTACCCCTTTATTGATTTCAAACCGGTAATCTTTTTCTATAATGTAGATGTCTTTAAGCCCGAGCCCTTCGGCGGTTCTTAAAATTGCGCTTGTGTTGTGAGAGTCAAGTAAATTATCAAGCACAATGGTTATGTTTTGAATTTTTGAATCAATTACCTGTTTAATTCTTTCAAGCCTTTTCTCACTTAAAAGGGATTCTAAAAATGCTATCTTTTCTTTCATGTTTTCACCAACAAAAAAGCCCCGATTAACGGGGCTTTTTTTATACCTGAACAACCTCTTTAACTTCGGGAACCTCTTCTTTTAACCTTTCCTCAATGAAAAGTTTTAAAGTCATGGTTGACATAGGGCAGCCGCCGCATGCTCCCAAAAGTTTTACATAAACTGTTCCGTCTTCGTACTTTAAAAACTCAACATCGCCGCCGTCCATTTGAAGAGCCGGCCTGATATTGTTTAAAGCCTTTTCAATTTTTTCTTGAATTTCCATAATTCCTCCTTATAAACGCACTATTATGCTTTTAATACTTCTGCGAGGATGTTTATTCCCTCGTCTATCACTTCTTTTGTAATGGTTAATGAAGGCCTGAACCTGAGGGATTTTTCACCGGATTTAAGCACTGCCAATCCCTTTTCAAAACACTTGTTAAATACATCGTCTCTGATTTCGGGGGATTCAAGTTCAACTGCCGCAAATAAACCCCTTCCCCTGATATTGGACAATTTAACCTTTGAAACTTCCTGTAATTCATGCAATTTGTTTAACAGGTAATCGCCCATCTTTGCCGCATTTTCAATAAGGTTTTCTTCGTGAATAATTTCAAGGATTTTCTGAGCCCTTACCATGTCAACAATGTTTGCGCCCCAGGTTGAGTTCAGCCTTGAAGAGATTTTAAAT
>WFPG01000234.1 GCA_015487755.1 Acidobacteriota bacterium | reverse complement strand
ATTTAAGCATTGTATTTTTTTGCGTTTTTATTATCCTTTTTAAAGCCATATAAAACTTGCCAATTTTAATTAAATGTTTAAATTTATTTACAGAGGGAGATATGAAAGAAGCAGCATATTACAATCAACTTGAAAACAAATCGGTAAAATGTATTTTGTGCCCCCACAATTGCACAATCAAAGAAGGTAAAAGCGGAATTTGCAGAGTAAGAAAAAACATCAACGGAAAACTCTATTCTTTAACTTACGAGAAAATAATAGCAATGCACATAGACCCGATTGAAAAAAAACCTCTCTATCACTTTTTCCCTTCTGCAAGAACCCTCTCAATTGCCTCACCGGGATGCAATTTTCATTGTTTTAATTGCCAGAACCACACAATATCCCAGATAGACGAAAACATTTTTGAATTTACAAAAGAATTTCCCCCGGAAGAAATTGTAAAAATTGCCATGAGGGAAAACATTCAAAACATAACATTCACATACACCGAGCCTACAATATTTTTCGAATATATGCTTGACACCGCAAAATTGGCAAAAGCACAGGGGCTTTACTGCTCGGTTGTTTCAAACGGGTTTATTAACCGACAGCCTCTAACAGAACTTATACCTTACATAGATGCGGCAAATATAGACTTTAAATTTAAAGACAACACTCTATACAGAAAAGTTACAGGCGGGTTTGTTGAGCCTGTTCTTGAAACAATAAACACTCTTTACAAGGCAGGTGTTATAACAGAAGTAACAACTTTAATAATTCCAGAATTAAACGACAATGAAAACTATTTTAAAGAAACGGCTCAACTACTTTTAAAAATCTCAGACGAAATACCTTGGCATTTAAGTGCATTTTACCCTACATATAAAATGATTGATTATCCCTCTACCGACCCGTCAAGACTTGTGGAATTAAGGCAATTAGCATTGGATTTAGGCTTTAAATATGTTTATACAGGCAACATTCTCAACCTTGAAGGGAACACAACTTACTGCCCAAATTGCGGGGAACCATTAATTGAAAGGCATTACTATAACTTAAAACTTACTAACCTTGACGGAAACAAATGCCCTGAATGCGGAGAAAAGATTTACGGAAAATTTCAATAAAAAAAGCCCCGAAAATTCGGGGCTTTAATTCTATAATCTTCTAAGGAATTAGTACATTCCTCCCATATCCATTCCGCCTGCGCCGGGCATGGGCTTTTCTTTTTCAGGAATTTCAGTGATAACACACTGTGTGGTAAGCATTACGCTTGCAACTGAAGCAGCGTTTACGAGAGCATTTTTGGTAACCTTAACAGGGTCAATTACTCCTGCTTCCATTAAATCTTCGTATGTATCTGTTGCAGCGTTGTAACCGAATGAGCCTTCTCCTTTGAGAACCTCTTTAACAACAAGAGAACCTTCCTGTCCTGCATTTGCCGCAATTGCCCTTAAAGGTGCGGAAAGAGCCTTTTTAATTATGTCAACGCCTAACTTCTGGTCGCCGTCAACCTTGATATTTTCAAGCCTCGGCAACTGCCTCAACAATGCAACTCCACCACCTGGAACAATACCTTCCTCAACCGCAGCCTTGGTTGCATGCATAGCATCTTCTACCCTTGCTTTTTTCTCTTTCATCTCTGTTTCGGTTGCGGCACCTACTTTAATTACCGCTACGCCGCCGACCAATTTAGCAAGCCTTTCCTGAAGTTTTTCCCTGTCGTAATCTGAGGTTGTCTGCTCAATCTGAGCCTTAATCTGCTTAACCCTTGCCATAATTGCGTCTGAAGAACCGCCGCCTTCAACAATTGTTGTATTTTCTTTGTCAATAACAACCTTTTTAGCGGTACCTAACATATCAAGGGTTACATTTTCAAGTTTAACGCCTAAATCTTCTGTAATTGCCTGTCCGCCTGTTAAGATTGCAATATCTTCAAGCATTGCCTTTCTTCTGTCACCGAATCCAGGTGCTTTTACTGCTGCAACATTCAAAACGCCTCTCAACTTGTTAACAACAAGGGTAGCAAGCGCTTCTCCTTCAATGTCTTCAGCAATAATAAGCAAAGGTTTTCCTGTTTTAACAACCTGTTCCAGAACAGGAAGCAACTCTTTCATATTGGAGATTTTCTTTTCATGAATAAGGATGTAGGGGTTTTCAAAAACAACTTCCATCTTTTCAGCATCGGTTACAAAGTAAGGTGAGAGAAATCCCCTGTCAAACTGCATACCTTCAACAACATCTACGGTTGTTTCAAGGCCTTTTCCTTCTTCAACGGTTATAACGCCGTCTCTTCCAACCTTTTCCATTGCTTCGGCAATCTTTTTACCGATTTCCTCGTCGTTGTTTGCTGAAATTGTACCTACTTTTGCAATATCTTCAGTTCCCCTGACTTCAATAGCCATTTCGGTAAGGCCTTTTACAACCTCTTCAACAGCCTTGTCAATACCCCTCTTTAAATCCATGGGGTTGGCGCCTGCAACAATTGCTTTGATACCTTCTTTGTAAATAGCCCTTGCAAGAACGGTAGCGGTTGTTGTGCCGTCTCCCGCAACATCTGAAGTTTTGGAAGCAACCTCTTTAACTAACTGAGCGCCTACATTTTCCTGAGGGTCTTCCAATTCTATCTCTTTAGCAACGGTTACGCCGTCTTTTGTTGAAAGAGGGGAACCGAACTTTTTCTCAATTAAAACATTTCTTCCTTTTGGGCCTAATGTAGCCTGAACCGCATCGGCAAGTTTTTCAACACCTGCTAAAACAGCGTGTCTCGCTTCATCTCCGAAAATAATCTTTTTCGCCATAAACTCCTCCTTATATCTTTATTTAATTACTTTTCTACTATTGCTAAAATCTCGTCTTCCCTCATAATAAGGTATTCTTCATCGTCAATTTTAATTTCAGTGCCAGCGTACTTTCCGATTAAAACTGTATCGCCAACTTTAACAGTTAAAGGAAACTTTTTGCCGTCTTCGTTTACCCTTCCGTCACCTACCGCAATTACTTCAGCCTCAAGGGGCTTCTCTTTTGCAGTATCGGGAATGATAATCCCGCCTTTAATTTCCTCTTTCGGCTCTTTTCTTTTAACAAGCACTCTGTCATACAACGGTTTAATCTTCATATCTCTCCCTCCTTTTTTATATTTTCTGAAAATTAGCACTCAAATCGTCCAAGTGCTAATAT
>WFPG01000233.1 GCA_015487755.1 Acidobacteriota bacterium | reverse complement strand
GATATTCCTATTCCGTATAAGGGCAAGGTAATTCACTTAAGGGACATAGCGGAAGTAAAAAACACCGTTAAAGACAGGTTTTCGGCATTCCACTTTGACGGCAAGCCGGCTGTTGCGATTAACATAGTAAGGCACGAAGACGGAAACACAATGGATACTATTAAAGCGGTTAAGAAGGCTTTGCCTAAGATTAGAAAGATGTTTCCGCAGGTAAACATAAAGGTTGCAGATTCTCAAGAAAGGATTATTAACCTTACGGTTTCTAACCTTAAAGAATCCTTAAAAGAAGCAATTATCTTTACTGTTTTGGTTATTTTCCTTATGATTTCCGATTTAAGGTCTGCAATGATAACTGGTATTTCAATTCCCTTTACTTACTTTCTTACATTTGCGATAATGTGGTTATTCCATATGGAATTCAACATGGTAACGCTGACGGCGGTAATTCTGGCGGTAGGTATGCTTGTTGACGACGCCATTGTTGTTGTTGAAAACATAGAAAGGCATTACAGGGAAGAGGGTGGAGATTTAAAAGATGTTTCAAGAAAGGCTACTTACGAGATTATGCTTGCAGTATTTTCCGGGACATTCTCTTCCGTTGTTGTTCTTATCCCGATTATGTTTTTAGGCGGTTATGTTCAAAAGGTTTTAAGGCCGTTGACGGTAACCCTCTCAATTGCACTTGTTTCTTCCTATGTTGTTTCAATTACAATAATTCCCCTTATTGCTCCTTTCTTTATAAAAAAGCACGATAAGGCGGAGTATAAAGCGATTTTATGGGCAAACAAGTTTGCACACTTCTTTGAGACAAACTTTGTAAACAGGCTCAGGGATTTCTTTCAGGGTGCATTCAACTTTGTTCACCAGTACAAATTTATCTTTATCCCGTTTTTGATAATACTCTTTATTGTCTCTATGAGGCAGATGCCCCTTGTAGGAAGGGATTTAATGCCGCCTATGGATACCGGAATTGTAAAGATAAATGTTGAAACAGAGTCTGATTCTTCAATTGAAAAAACGGAAAAATTGTTAAACGACATTGAAAAAGTGATTTTGAAGCAAAAAGGTGTGATTTCCGAGTTAGGTTACATAGGCTCAGAGCCCGGTTTAATTACCTTTGGAAAGGGAAGAACCCCTCAGCAAATAAACATAACGGTAAACTATGTTGACAGGTTTCAGAGAGATAAAAACATATGGCAGATTGAAGATATTTTAAGGAAAAAGATAAGAAGAATGAAAGGGGTTAAGTACGCAGATGTATTTGAATTTGGTGCAACACCACTTTCAAGTATCTCTTCAACCATTGATGTAGAGATAGCGGGTGATAACTTTAACAAGCTTGACAAACTTGCAGAAGAAGTTGCTAAGAATTTAATGCAAAGGCCTGGCTTTAAATCAGTATCCCGTACATGGAAATTGGACAGGGAAGAATACCACATATTCTTTAACAAAGACAAACTTGCAACTTATGGGCTTACCCCTGTTGATGTTTCCTATCAGATTGCAACCGCGGTTAAAGGAATGCCTGCAGGTGTATTCACAATATTCAATCAGGACGGTATAGGTTTAAGGTTAAGGTACCTTGACAACCAGAGGGACAATGCAAAGAAAATTCAAACAATGAATATTTTAACCCCAATGGGGTATTACATTCCTTTAAAAGAAGTGGCAAAGGTTGAAAAGGTATATGTTCCCACAGTAATTACAAGGGATAAGTTGAATTATACGGCAAATGTTCACGGGTTCAGGGCAACTGCGCCGACAACGTTTCTCTATGACCAGAGAAACAAGGCTGTGGCAAAGGTCAAATTTCCTCAAGGCTATCATGTTTCCGAAGAAGGTGAAATGAAACAGATGAATGAGTCTTTCGGAAGGTTGAAAAAGGCTCTCATTCTCTCAATTCTCTTCCTTTACCTGACATTTGTGGTAACATTCAAGTCATTTACAGACCCGCTTGTCCTTATGATTGCAATTCCATTTGCTTTCATAGGTGCTGTTTGGGGATTGCTCATTGCAGGAAAACACGGATGTATGCCAGCATTTATGGGATTTATTCTGCTTGCTGGTGTTGTTGTGAAAAACTCTATTCTGTTGATTGACTTTATCAAAATGTACAGGGAAGAGGGACACCCGTTATTGGAATCGGTCAGAATGGCAATTAAAGTCAGGACAAGGCCTATTTTGATGACAGCGGTTACAACAATTGTCGGTATGATACCTATCGCTCTTGAGTGGGCTGTCGGGCTTGAAAGGCTCTCTCCGCTTGCAATCGTTGCAATAGGCGGTTTGACAGTGGGCACATTCCTGACCCTGGTTTTTATCCCGACATTCTATACAATCAAGGAGAAGATAAGGTTCAAATTAGCGGGTAAAACCCTTGAAGAGTGATAAAAGATTGATATAACTCACATTTTGCGGGGATTTTTTCTCGCTCTATTTTTATTATGAATAGTAATAGCAGTTTTTAAATTAGTTGGAGAAGAAATGGAAGATGTTAGAAAAAACGCATTTGTGGATTTTATTTTTAAAAATCCACACTTAACAATAGTTTTATCCCTGCTTGCCTTTACAATGGGAGTATATTCTTCTTTTACCTTAAAGACGGATTTATTCCCGGAAGTTCAGAGGCCTACAATTGCCGTTCTTGTAATGGAGCCGGGGGCTTCCGCAAAGGATGTTGCTCAGTTTGTTGCAAGGCCAATTGAAAGGCAGTGCAATGCTTTAAGTGAGGTGAGAAGAGTCTCCAGTGTGTCAAAGGACGAATTGGCTGTAATAAATATTGAATTTCATTACGGAAAAAAACTTGAAGACGCTGCCACCGATGTTATTACGGCGCTTGAAAAGGTTCAGGCACAACTGCCTAAGGACATACTTCCGCCTCAGGTTTTTAAAGTGGGGGATTTTTCCAACCCTGCAATGACACTTGCTGTATATCCAAAAAAGGGAAGCGGCTATGACCTTGCTTTGGCAAGGCAGTTGGCTCAAAATGAATTAAAAGACGCACTTTTACAGATTCAGGAAGTTGCCGATGCAGAGGTTTTTGGGGGACACATAAGAGAGGTTTCAATTCAGATTGACCCTGCAAAACTTGCTCAATTAAAACTCCCGTTTTCTGTAGTTTTAAATGCTATCAAAGCCAACAACATTGACATTCCTGAAGGGTTTATTTTAAACAAAAGGCAGCAGGTTGTTTTAAAGACAAAGGGAAGGCTTACAAACCTTAATCAGGTAAAGGATATACCTATTCCTTATAAAGGCAAGGTTATTCACTTAAGGGATATAGCGGAAGTAAGAAACACCGTTAAAGACAGGTTTTCGGCATTCCATTTTAACGGCAAGCCTGCGGTTGCGATTAACATAGTAAGGCATGAAGACGGAAACACAATGGATACTATTAAAGCGGTTAAGAAGGCTTTGCCTAAGATTAGAAAGATGTTTCCGCAGGTAAACATAAAGGTTGCAGATTCTCAAGAAAGGATTATTAACCTTACAGTGTCTAACCTGAAAGATTCTTTAAGAGACGCAATTATTTTTACTGTTTTGGTTATTTTCCTTATGATTTCCGATTTAAGGTCTGCATTGATTACAGGTGTTTCAATTCCATTTACCTTTTTTCTTACCTTTACAATAATGTGGCTTTCAAAAATGGAATTTAATATGATAACACTGACCGCTGTAATTCTGGCAGTGGGTATGCTTGTTGACGACGCCATTGTTGTTGTTGAAAACATAGAAAGGCATTACAGGGAAGAAGAGGGAAGCATAAGAGATGTTGCAAGAAAAGCAACGGCAGAGATAATGCTTGCTGATTTTTCAGGAACATTTTCCACCGTTATTGTTCTCGTTCCAATTATGTTTTTAGGCGGATATGTTGAAAAAGTTATGAGGCCGTTGACTGTTACCCTTTCAATTGCTCTTTTATCTTCCTATGCGGTTTCCATAACCATTATCCCGCTTTTGGCGCCGTATTTTATCAAAGAAAAGGATAAGCCTGAATACAGAGTTATACAGTGGGCTAATAAGTTTGCGCACTTTTTTGAAACAAACTTTGTGGATAGGCTTAGAGTTTTTTTTCTGGCAAGTTTTGACTTTGTAAACAGGTACAAGTTTATTTTTATTCCTTTGCTTATAATTGTTTTTGTTGTTTCCATGAAGCAGATGCCTATTGTAGGAAGGGATTTACTGCCTCCTATGGATACGGGAATTGTAAAAATCAGTGTTGAAACCGAGTCCGACTCTTCAATTGAAAAAACGGAAAAACTTTTAAATGAAATAGAAACGGTAATTTTAAATGAAAAAGGAGTTATCTCGGAATTGGGCTATATAGGTTCCGAGCCCGGGCTTATTACATTCGGAAAAGGAAGATCGCCTCAAAAGATTGACATAACGGTAAACTATGTTGATAGGTTTCAAAGGGATAAAAATATATGGCAGATAGAGGATATCTTAAGGAAAAAAATCAGGCGCATGAAAGGGGTTAAATATGTTGATGTGTTTGAATACGGGTCAACACCTCTTTCAAGCATAGCCTCAACAATTGATGTTGAAATTGCAGGAAATGATTTTAATAAACTTGACAAGTTAGCAGAGGCTGTTGCGAAAAATTTAATGCAGAGGCCGGGGTTTAAATCAGTATCCCGTACATGGAAATTGGACAGGGAAGAATACCACATATTCTTTAACAAAGACAAACTTGCAACTTATGGGCTTACCCCTGTTGATGTTTCCTATCAGATTGCAACCGCGGTTAAAGG
>WFPG01000232.1 GCA_015487755.1 Acidobacteriota bacterium | reverse complement strand
GCCTTTACATTAACATCAACAACCTTTTTAGGCACCGCTTCTTTTATTACTTCAAGCCACTTTTCAGGCTCAAAGTCAAACATTGTTGAAAGCGCGCCTATCATAATTACATTTGTAACCTTGTCGTTTCCCAACTCTTTCAATGCTGAAACTATGTCAAGCATTTTTGCGTCAGGCCTTTCTTTTAAAACCCTTTCTTCAACATCTTCAGGGTATTCAAAAGCCCCTGTGCTAACAATAGGCGGTACCATTTTTACATTTGAGGAAACAATTATTCCGTCCTTCTTTACATAGTAAAGCCACCTTAAGGTTTCCATCTTCTCAAATGAAAGCATAATGTCCGCATTTCCCTTTTCAATCATAGGGGAAAAAACCTTTTTTCCTATTCTCACATGGGAAGAGACTATTCCCCCCCTCTGCGCCATACCGTGCACTTCACTCTTTTTTACATCGTAACCCTGTCTCTTAAAAAATTCACTCATAATCTCGGAAGCAAGGACAATACCCTGCCCGCCGACTCCAACCAGAAGAATGTTTTTGCTTTCCATTTTACTCACCCTTCCTGCTTATTGGTCTTATTGCGTCAAACTTGCACATCTGGATACACAAACCGCAGCCTGTGCAAAGCGTTGTGTCAATGTTCCACTTAAACCTGCCCTTTTCCGTTTTCTCGGTTGTTCTGTAAATAGCCTGACAACCGATTTTGGAGCACATTGCACATGCGGTGCAGTTTTCAAGTTCTGTATAGAATTTCTCCCTTTTAACCTTCTGCGGATAGAGCACGCAAGGCCCCTGGCTTATAATGAGGGAAAGGTGGTCTGCTTCAAGTTCCCGTTTGACTATTTTGTAAGTTTCATCCATCTTTGTCGGGTCAAGGACATAAACATGCTCAACACCTATTGCCCTTGCAACAACCTCAAAATCCATTTTTCCTGTAGGCTCCTGCTCACAGTTCCATCCTGTCCTTGCGTCAGGCTGTCCCCCTGTCATTGCGGTAATTGAATTGTCGGAGATAACAATTGTGATTTTGCTCTTATTGTAAACCGCTTCAACAAGCCCTGTTATTCCCGAATGGATAAAGGTTGAATCCCCGATAACTGCGGCAATTCCCTTGCCTGAGCCTAAAACCTTTTCCATGCCTATTGCAGTCCCAATTGAAGCACCCATGCAAACACAGGTGTCCATCATTTCAAAAGGCTTAATTGCCGCAAGTGTATAGCACCCTATATCTCCCGTAACAATCTTTGCCTTAGCCTTTTTCAATGCGTAAAAAATCCCAAGGTGCGGACAGCCGGGGCAGAAAACGGGCGGCCTCGGTATTGCCTTATCTTCCACGGCAACCTTGTTTTCCTCTTTCAAAACCCCTGCTTTTACGAGCCCGTTTCTAACAACCTCAGGGGAAAACTCGCCGATTTCAGGGAAGTACTCTTTGCCGTAAACCTTTATCCCTTCCGCTTTTATCTGCTCTTCAATAAAGGGGTCTAACTCTTCAACAACAAAAACCTTATCAAACTTGCTGACAAAGTCTTTTATCTTTTTCATCGGCAAAGGGTATGGTATGCCTAACTTTAAAACAGGTGCGTCAGGCAATACCTCTTTTAAGTGCTGGTATGCAATACCGCAGGTAATAAAACCTACATTGCCTTTTCCCTCTTCAACAAAGTTAAGTTCAGTTTCTTCAACAAACTCTTTTAACTTCTCCTCCCTCTCTGCAACAACAACCCTTCTCTTTCTTGCATTCATAGGAAGTGCCACATACTTTGAAAAATCCCTTTCAAAACCCTTTTCAACGGGAGATTCAACCCTGTCCCCTATCTCAACAAGCCCCTTGCCGTGGGATGTCCTTGTGGTCATCCTTAAAATCACGGGAGTGTCAAATTTCTCCGAAATCTCAAAGGCGTGCTTTACAAAATCCTTTGCCTCTTGAGAATCAGACGGTTCCAGAACAGGGATCTTTGCAAACTTTGCGTAATTCCTGTTGTCCTGCTCATTCTGGGAAGAGTGCATTCCAGGGTCGTCTGCCGAAACAAGGATAAAACCCCCTTTAACCCCGATGTAGGTTAAAGTCATTAAAGGGTCTGCAGCAACATTAACGCCTACATGCTTCATTGCGCAAAGCGCCCTTCCCCCTGCAAAAGAAGCCCCTATAGCAACCTCTGCCGCAACCTTTTCGTTTGGAGACCACTGGCACTTTATCTCTTTATAGTGTGCAACATTTTCCAGAATCTCCGTGCTCGGAGTTCCGGGATATGCGGACGCAAACACGCACCCGTATTCGTACGCACCTCTTGCTATTGCTTCGTTTCCCGAAAGTAAAACCTTCAAAAACCACCTCCTCCTCTAAATTTAAAGTCCTATACTTTAAAAGTTTACCACAAAAAAAATCTATAAAAAATTAAAGGGATATTATTCTAATTTAAAAGAAAGCAAATTTTTTTGTAAAATAAACCTAAGTTTTTTTATGCTTAATTTGGACGGTGATTTATGGAAGAAGAACAT
>WFPG01000231.1 GCA_015487755.1 Acidobacteriota bacterium | reverse complement strand
TAATTATCAAGCAGCAGATAGCAATTTAAGTGCATTTGACTGACTATCAAACAAAAATAAAATAATTTTGTGTTTTTTAAGGAGGGGAAAATAATGAGAGGAACAATGCACGAAATTGGTAAGGAATTTTACTTAATCAGAAGTGAAGAAGAGGATTTTCACAGAAACATCTATCTGAAAAAATTTGTAGGTGCGGACGGCCACAGCGTAAATATGCTTATGGACCCGGGTACAGCCCTTGACATGCCTGACCTTATGAAACTTACAAGTGACAAAATAGGCGGTTTAGCAAATGTTCACATGGTATTTTTAAGCCATCAAGACCCTGATTTAACCGCAAATATAGGCAATATTATGAAACTTTCCGCAAAGGCTTACCTTATAACATCTGTTGACACATGGCGTCTCGTTAAGATGTACGGCTTGCCGCCTAAAAGGACAAAGACTGTTGAAAGTTTTGATTCACATATCTTAAGAATGAAAAAGTCAGGCCACAAAATTGCTTTTATTCCCGCAAGGTACTGCCATTTCAGAGGGGCTATGATGGTGTACGACTATGAAAGTAGAATTTTATTTACAGGCGACTTTATGGCTGGCGTAAACACAAGGCAGGGAGAGGGTATCTATGCTACCGAAGAATCATGGGAAGGGATAAAACTCTTCCATGAAATATATATGCCTTCAACAAAAGCGGTTGTTAAAACTATTGAAAGGATTGCTTCACTTAACCCATTCCCTGAAATAATAGCGCCTCAGCACGGAGATATAATCAAAGGAGACCTTGTAGTAGAATTTCTTGACAGGTTGTCAAAGATAAAAGTAGGAATAGACCTTGTAGAAGAGATAAACCCGGAAAAAGACCTTGTCCTATTGGCAATAAACAACTTCTTTGATTTAATGGAAACCACATTTCCCGAATTGAAACAATCTTTTATTTCAAAATTTCAGAAAGGAAATGAATTCACATCACCATTTCTTTTTCACGACGGAAAGGTAACAGCGGTTAAAATTTCACCTGACAATGCCCTTTTGCAGGTTTACAACTTAATAGGGGAACTTGAGGACAGTGAACAGAGAAAACATTTAAAAGCAATTTTTATGGATACCCTTGACCAATTACAAATTAATTTCAAACTTCAAGACGAAGAAGTTGAAAGCGTGGAAGCAAATCCAAACGACAGTTTCAATCTTGACGATTTTATTGAATAACACTAATCTTCCTTTTTTTAAAAACAAAAAAGCCCCGAAAATTCGGGGCTTTAATTTTTTGTATATTGTTTTTTACATTCCGAAAACAGCCTTTATTGCGTCAAAGAGGGGAGTAGGGTATATTCCCACAAACAATGTGCCTACAATTGTTAAGAAAACAACCGCCTTTTCGTTTAGTGTTAAGTCAAACTTTTTGGTAAACTTATGCTCTTTAAGATACATCATTTTTACAACTCTGAAGTAGTAGTAAAGGGATACCGCTGAAGCGAGCACGGCAACGGTAACAAGGAAGTAAAGCCCTGAATTTATTGCGGCTCCGAACAGGTAGAATTTACCGAAAAAGCCTATTGTAGGCGGTATGCCTGCCAGTGAGAGCATAAAGATAAGCATTATAGCGGAAAGCAGAGGGTGAACCTGTGCCATTCCCCTGTAATCTTCTATATTCTCACCGAATCCGTCTTTTTTAGAGAGTATAATAACAATTGCAAAAGCGCCTATATTCATAAAAGAATAAGCCACAAGGTATAGAATCATTGCCTTAATGGCAATAGGCGTTCCCGCAATAATCCCCAAAGACATATAGCCCGCGTGTGCAATTGAAGAGTAAGCAAGCATTCTCTTGATATTCTGCTGCCTTATTGCCGCAAAGTTTCCCCATATCATTGTCATAAAGGATAGCGCCGCCAATACAGGCATCCAGTCGTACTTAACCCCGCCGAATGCACCTATAAATATCCTTACAAATATTGCAAGCGCCGCAGCCTTAGGAGCAACAGACATAAAAGCGGTAATAGGCGTTGGAGCACCTGTATAAGCATCGGGAGCCCATTGGTGGAATGGAAAAAGTGCAATCTTAAACCCGAGGGAAACAAGGATAAAAACAACTCCTAAAATAGCAAATAAACTTAATCCAGGTGCAACAAGAGGCAACTTCTGGAAAAGCAAGTCAATTCTTGTAGTACCTGTCAGCCCGTACACTATTGATGCACCGAATATAAAGAAGCCTGAAGAAAATGCTCCCAGAATAAAATACTTAAATGCCGCTTCAGGTGAAATGCTTGTGTACTTGAAATAAGCAACAAGCACATAAACTGAAATTGCCATTAACTCCAGTGAAACAAAGATTGTTAGCAAATCGTTTGCGGAAGCCATTAAAAACATTCCGCTTATTGAGTAAAGGATTAAGGCAAAGTACTCTGCCGAAGAATATTTATTTTCATCAATAAAATCAATTGAAAGCAACACAACAAGCAAACCTACCCACAGGGTGATTACTTTAATCAACAGGGAAAAACCGTCTGTTTTGTAAAGCCCGAAAAACCCTGTTTTGTTTAAAGGAACATTAAAGAGGGTTATAGCGGCAATTACAAGTGTCAGAATTGACAACCCTGCAAGAAGGTGAGTTTGCTTTTTGGCGAAAAACGCACCGAACAGCACCACTGTTGCGCCTATAATAAGCACAATCTCAGGCAGCAACAGCATACTGCTACTTGCTATCTGAGAGAGGATGTTATTCATGGTGTCCCTCTTCTACCTCGTTTTCTGTATCGTTTTTAATCTGTTTAATATCAAACTTAACCTGCTCCCTCTGGAAAAAGCCGGGTTCAACCTGCTCAACAAGGTGGTTTACAGGAGCCTCAAGAGCCTTAAACAAAGGCTTCGGATAAAGCCCTATCCAGAAGGCAAGCAAAATCAAAGGCATAAAGTATGCAATCTCTCTCGGAGTTAAATCCTTTAATACGCCTTTTTTGTGCAATTCAAGGTTTTCCTCTGAAACCTCATTAAACATAACCCTCTGGTAAAGCCAGAGCATGTATGCGGCGCCTAAAACAATACCTGATGTAGCAATTATTGCCCAAACAGGTTTTGCCTGGAAAGCACCAACAAGTATTGTAAATTCACCGATAAAGCCGTTTAAGCCCGGAAGGCCTATTGAGGACAATGTCATAATCATAAACACGGTTGCGTAAACAGGCATAATCTTTGACAACCCGCCGTACTCTTTAATAAGCCTTGTGTGTTTTCTCTCGTAAACAATACCGACTATCAAGAAGAGCGCGCCTGTTGAAATACCGTGGTTAATCATCTGAATAATTGAGCCGTTTATTCCGTTAGGATTCAAAGCAAAAAGCCCAAGCATACACATACCCAAATGGGATACGGAAGAGTATGCGACAAGTTTTTTCATATCCTTCTGAATCAAAGCAACCAATGCTCCGTAGATAATTCCAACTATTGCAAGGAATACAAAGTAAGGAAGAAGTGCCTTAGTTGCATCAGGGAAAATAGGGAGCAAGAACCTTAAAAATCCGTATGTCCCCATCTTCAACAGAACACCGGCAAGGATTACAGAGCCTGCCGTCGGCGCCTCAACGTGAGCATCAGGCAACCATGTATGGAACGGGAACATAGGAACCTTAATTGCAAACCCTAAAAAGAATGCAATTGCAAGCAAATACTGCCATGTCTTTGAAGTATGAGCCGCAATATAAGAAGCCAATTGATGGTATGACTGAATATCAAATGTCCATACTCCAGTTACCTTATGGTTATAGAAGTAAAGTGCAAGAATTGCAACAAGCATTAAAACTGAGCCGGCAAGTGTATAAAGGAAAAACTTGATTGCGGCATACAACTTCCTGGGGCCGCCCCATACACCTATAAGGAAGTACATAGGAACAAGCATTACTTCCCAGAAAACATAGAACAGGAAGAAGTCTTCAGCGATAAAAACCCCTAACATACCTGTCTGCAAGAGAAGCAAAAGCACATAGTACTCTTTCTCTCTGTGTTTAATAGCCTCAAATGAAGACCAGATTGCTATAAAACCAAGCAATGTAGTTAAGAGAACCAGAACCAGAGAGATACCGTCAATTCCAACCGCATACCTGATACCCAGTGAAGGAATCCAGTTTACACTTTCCTGAAACTGCATCTTCCATGTGGTCGGGTCATAGTAAAACCACAACGGAAGAGAGATAATAAAGTCAACAACCGCAATGAAAAATGCGCTGTACTTTATCGCCTTTGTGTTCTCCTTGTTAAGGAAAAGTGCAATTAGAATCGCTCCCACTGTCGGTAAAAAGGTTACAATTGTTAAAATTGGAAACCCTAACACATTGTTCACATTACTCATTTACCCACTCTCCTCTTTCTTTATCTAAATATGTAATAACCGATTAAAACCAGGAACCCTAAAGCCATAACAAAAGCATAGGTTTGAATATAGCCTGTTTGAACCCTTCTAAACACATAACCTATGCCTTCAACAGTCTGTCCCACAATATTTACAAGCCCGTCAACAACAATTCTGTCAAAGTATCCGCTTGCCTCTGAAATGTAAATTGTGAAATGCCTTGCTCCGTTAACAATTCCGTCAACAACCCAAACATCAAAACCCCAGAGGTAAGTGCCCAGATTCTTTGTAGCCTGAACGAAAAGTGCTTCGTAAATCTCGTCAACAAAGAACTTGTTGTGAACAACATGGAAAACGCCGTTGAATGTGGCAACAAACTTTTTCGGCAATTCCGGGTTCTTAATGTAAAAGAGGTAAGCAATCGCTATGCCTGTTAAAGCGATAACAATTGAAAGCCCCATAAAACCGAATTCTACAGCCTCGCTTGCATGGTGTGTAGCGCGCAGGAAGTGAGGGTGCCTTAAAGCAGGCTCCAACCATTTCTCAAGCAGGTTTGGAATATGGCCTAAATACTTTCCAAGCAGGTGAGGAAATCCAAGATAACCGCCTAAAATTGAACCCCCTGCAAGGATTATTAAAGGCCATGTCATAACCGAAGGGGATTCGTGAATGTGCTTCTTTTCCTCTTCTGTTCCCTTAAACTCGCCGAAGAATGTCATAAATACGAGCCTGAACATATAGAATGCTGTAAAACCTGCGGCAATTGCGCCTAACAGCCAGTAGAACCAGTAAATCTTATAGCCGTAAACAAGAGCCATCTCCGCATTTTTCCAGAGAATTTCGTCTTTTGAGAAAAACCCTGAAAATCCCGGAATTCCCGCAATTGCAAGTGTTGCAATAAGGAATGTCCAGTATGTTGTCGGCATTAACTTTCTTAACCCGCCCATATTCCTCATATCCTGCGGGTCTTTATGGTGCTCGTGTGTTTTATGGTAAGCGTGGTGCATTGCGTGAATTACCGAACCTGAACCTAAAAACAGGCATGCTTTAAAGAATGCGTGAGTCATAACATGGAAAATTCCAGCCCAGTATGCAGCCGCGCCCATTGCCATAAACATATAACCTAACTGGGAGACGGTTGAGTAGGCAAGAACCTTCTTTATATCGTACTGTGCCGTGCCTATAATCGCAGAGAACAGGGCTGTAGTAGCCCCTACCAATCCTACAACCATTAAGGCAATAGGTGCATTTGAGTAAATTGCGCTTGACCTTGCAATCATGTATAAGCCTGATGTAACCATTGTCGCTGCGTGAATAAGTGCGGAAACTGGTGTCGGGCCTGCCATTGCATCCGGAAGCCAGACATATAACGGGATTTGAGCGGATTTACCTGTCGCGCCTATAAACAGGCAAACCCCAATAATATTGAAAATCATCTGTCCAGAAAGGTGCCAGCCTGCAAAGTTAAAGCCGGCCTGATAAACCTCGGCTACCCTTGACATTACCTGGTCAAAGTTTAATGAGCCGAATGCAACAAAGATAAACATCAAGCCTATTGCAAAACCAAAGTCTCCGACTCTGTTCACAATAAACGCTTTTTTACCCGCGTCTGACGCAAATTTTTTATCAAAATAGTACCCAATGAGAAGGTAAGAGCAAAGCCCTACTCCTTCCCAGCCAATAAACATCATTAAATAGTTTCCGCCTAAAACAAGTATAAGCATTGAGCCCATAAAGAGGTTAAGGTATGCAAAGTACCTTGCAAAACCCTCTTCTTCCCACATATACCCTATTGAGTAAATGTGGATAACAAAACCGACTCCTGTAACAATAAGCCCCATTACGGCGGAAAGCGGGTCTAACTTAAACTCCCATGCTACATTAAACACAGAGTTTAAATTGTTGGAAATGTGTGCGGCACCTACATTTATCCAGTCAAACAGGTGCACCGTAACATTCCTTGCCTCTGCAGGAAGTTTGGCAAGTTCAATTACAGAAAGCACCATGAGGATAAACGACAGGGCAACGGTTGTGTTTGCAATTGCCGCCACCGTTTTCTTTGAAAAGGTTTTCCTTCCAACAAGCCCGTTAAGAAAACTCCCGATAAAAGGGAAAATCGGTACTAACCAGATATACTTCATAAACATAGGCCTATCCCTTCAACTCGTTAAAATGGTCTATTTGAATAGAGTTTTTATTCCTGTAAAGAGCCACCGCGATTGCCAGGCCTATGGCCACCTCGCTTGCCGCAACGCACATAACGAATATTGCAAATACCTGCCCCGCAACATTGTCAAGATACCTTGAGAAAGCAATTAGATTAACATTTGCAGCATTCATCATTAACTCAAGGGACATAAGCATAATGAGGGCATTCCTTCTAATCAAAACACCTAAAACCCCAATAGCAAAAAGTACTGTGGTATAAACTAATACATGGCTAATCGGTATCATTGTTCCGTCCTCGCTTTTGTAAGTATTATTGCACCTATTAAGGCAACAAGCAGAAGCACTGACGCAATTTCAAAGGGAAGGATAAACTTTGTGTAAAGTGTCATTGCAACAGCCTCGGTGCTTCCTCCCGCAACAATGTTGTGGACAATTTTAGGCGCTTCACCGAAAGGCATTACATAAAAAGTTGCCCCTAAAATTACAATTAACGCCAGTACCAGAATAATTGAAACAAGGGAATAGGTGTTGTAAAGCCTCAAATTCTCCAACTTGTGCAGGGCGACAAGCAATACCACAAAGAGGAATAAAACAATTATGCCCCCTGCATACACAAGTAATTGAACTGCCGCAAGAAACTCCGAATCAAACAGAAGGTAAATGCCTGCAACAAGAATCATTGTAAAAAGCATTGAAATAACCGAATGCACCGCATTTTTAGAGAAAACAATCCCTAAAGCGGTAACAATACTCAATCCCATTATAAAGTAAATCAAATAATGGGATAAAAACTGACTTAACGCTTCCATCTGCCCCCCCTTACTTCTTGTACTCCACCTTAGGGGTGGGAACATACATTTTTTCTTTATCAAAGAAGAAATCCTTCCTTGAGTACATTGCCAATTCATACTCGTTGTTCAACTCAATAGCGTCAAAGTTGCAAGACTCAACACATAGCCCGCAAAAAATACATCTGTCCATATTGAAATTGTACTCAACAGGATACCTTGTCTTTCTGCCCTCTTTCTTACCGGGCTTGATTTCAATAACCTGAGTAGGGCATATTCTCACGCATGCCATACAGCATACGCATTTATCCTCGCCCTGCTCGTCTTTAAGCAAGGTAAGCCTTCCCCTGAACCTCGGGAAGGGTTCAAGCCTCTCTTTCGGATACTGGACGGTTACCGTTTTTTTAAATTGGTGTTTAAAGGTAACCGCGGCACCTTTTATCAAATCCTTGTAATTGAATGTCTTTATAAAATTCACTAACCCCTTCACTTTGCCACCTCTTTACTTCAATAAAAAGAATGCTGTAATAAAAATGTTAATCAAGGTTACCGGAATAAAGAACTTCCAGCCTATCTGCATTAACTGGTCGTACCTGTACCTCGGGTAGGTAGCCCTTATCCAGAGGTAACCGAAAAGGAAAATACCCACTTTTAAGGCAAACCAGACAAATGAGGGAATAGGCAAGAATGAAAGCCCCGGAATAGGTAACCATCCACCTAAGAAACAGATTGTCGCAATTGATGAAACAACAATCATATTAGCGTATTCCGCAAGGTAGAAGAAAGCAAACTTCATACCTGAATACTCTGTGTGAAAACCTGCAACAAGTTCTGTTTCAGCCTCCGGCAAATCGTAAGGAGCCCTGTTTGTTTCCGCAACCGCACATGCAATGTAAACAAGAAATGCAAGTATTTGCGGAACGACAAACCACATACCCTTTTGAGCCTCAACAATACCCCTTGTTGAAAGGGTATTTGCCATCATTACAGGCCCAACAAGCGCTAAAGTCAAAGGCACCTCGTATGATACCATCTGTGCCGCTGAACGAAGCCCCCCTAAAAGCGGGTACTTTGAATTTGAAGCCCAGCCGCCTAAAAGAATGCCGTAAATTCCTATTGATGAGATGGCAAGAATGTACAAAATCCCTATATTCAAATCCGAAATAACCGCGGGAATCGGTGTTTTGGCAAGTCCAAACAGTGTAGTTTCGCTACCCCACGGTACAACCAAAAATGACAAAAACGCCGGAACAATGGCAATAGTCGGCGCAATCCAGTAAACAAGTTTATCAGCCTTTAAGGGGATAATATCCTCTTTCAAAAAGAGTTTTAAGCCGTCAGCAATAGGCTGCAAAAGCCCCCAGGGGCCTACCCTCATCGGGCCTAACCTGACCTGCATAAAAGCAATAACCTTTCTCTCGGCGTATGTCAAAAACAAAACAGTAAGCAGAACAACAATAAAAACCGCAAGGATTTTAGCGGTAGGTAGCAAAATGTAAGCAGTAGTAAAATCCATAGCCTCCCCCTACCTGTCTATTTCGCCTAAAACAACATCAAGGGTACCTATAATCGCCACTACATCGGCTACCATATGCCCCTTGCACATCGGCTTCAATCCCTGAAGGTTAACAAAAGAAGGCCCTCTAACCTTTAACCTGTACGGGCCTGTACCCTTTCCGTCGCTTATAAGGTAGTATCCCAACTCACCTTTAGGAGCCTCAATTGAGTGGTAAACCTCTCCTTTGGGAAGTTTCAAGGTTTTGGGAACCTTTGCCCTGAAATCACCTTCAGGCATACCTTCAAGAGCCTGTTCAACAATCTTCAAAGACTCTCTCATCTCTTTAAGCCTCACCTTATACCTTGCATATGTATCGCAACCCTCTTCAACGGCAACTTCCCAGTCAAACTCGCCGTATGCTTCATAAGGCTCAACCTTTCTGATATCGTAAGGAACGCCCGAGCCTCTCAAAATCGGGCCTGACAAACCTAAGTTAATAGCGTCTTCCGCAGAGATAACGCCCACATTTATAGTTCTCTTTTTCCATATTCTGTTTTCGGTTAAAAGGTCTTCGTAATCTTCCATCCTTGAAGGGAATATTTTTATAAACTCCTTAACCTTTTTGTCAAAGCCTTCCGGGATGTCTTCCTTTAAACCTCCGTACCTGAAGGTGGTGGTTAAAAGCCTTCCCCCTGTGTACATCTCAAACATGTCAAGAATCATCTCCCTTTCACGGAAAGCATAAAGGAAAACAGTCATTGCGCCTATATCAAGGGCATGTGTGGCAAGCCACAGAAGGTGGGAAGCAATCCTGTTTAACTCTGTTAAAAGAACCCTGAAATACTGCGCTTTTTTCGGAACCTCAACACCGCCTAACTTTTCAAGCGTTTCAATATAGCCTAAATTGTTTGAAACCGCGGCAATATAATCAAGCCTGTCAGTTAAGGTTAAAGCCTGCAGGTAATTGAAATTTTCCGCAAGTTTCTCAACCCCCCTGTGAAGGTAACCTATTTCAGGCTCTAAATCCACAATAGTTTCGCCGTCAAGTTTCAGTTTAAGCCTTAAAACACCGTGGGTTGAAGGGTGCTGCGGCCCCATGTTTAATTCAACTATCTCTCTTTTAAACATAAGCCTAATCCTCTTCCCTTAATTTTCTTACCAACCTTGCGGTGTACTCTTCCCTTCCCTCTATTTTATCGGCATCTTTTCTCAATGGATGCCCAACCCAATCGTGAGGGAGAAGTATTCTTTCAAGGCTGTCTCTTCCTGTAAAAACTATACCCATTAAATCGTATGCTTCCCTTTCGTGAAAGTCTGCGGTTTTCCATATATCCATAACGGAAGGAACCTTTTCTCCGTCGTCAAGGAAAACCTTTACCCTCATTCTCTTGTTCATCTTCACTGAATAAAAGTGATATGAAAGCCCGAACCTCTTCGGTGCACCTTCATATTTCAGGTAATCAACAGAAGAGATATCCGCAAGGTAATCAAAACCGAAATCCTTTATCTTTTTGAATGTATCAATATAATTTTCGTTATTCTCAACAACAATGTTAAACTCACCTACCGAAACATACGCCTCTTTAACGCTATCTCCCAACTCACCAATAAGTTTTTTTTGCCAGTCTTCATTAGGCTCCTCTTTTGGAGCAACAACTATTTGAGGCTTAGGCGGCACCTTCTTTGCCGCTGGGGCAGCCTTTTTAGCCTCAGGCTTTGGTGCTTCTTTCTTCACCTCTTCCTTTTTATTCTCTTCAGGAGAGGGATTTTTTTTCAATTCCTCAGACATTTATCCCCTCCTTAAGATACTTGTCTCTCAATGAAGACTTCATAATCTTGTCCTGAAGCCTCATAAAACCGTAAAGGAGTGATTCAGGCCTCGGCGGGCAACCGGGAATGTAAACATCAACAGGCACAATCTTGTCAACACCCTGAAGTGTTGAGTAAGAATCAAACAACCCGCCTGAATTTGCGCAAGCCCCCATTGAGATAACCCACTTAGGCTCAGGCATCTGGTCGTAAACCTTTCTAACAACGGGAGCCATCTTCAGGGTAACAGTCCCCGCAACAATCATTAAGTCAGACTGCCTTGGAGTAGCCCTGAAAATTCCTGCCCCGAACCTATCCATATCAAACCTTGACGCACCTGTCGCCATCATCTCAATGGCACAGCATGCAAGGCCGAAGGTCATAGGCCATACAGAGGATTTCCTGGCCCAATTGAAAACCCATTCAAGCCTTGTTGTAATTAAAAACTTATCAACTAATTCCTGTGTTATTCCCACTCCAACGCCCCCTTCTTCCATGCATAGACATAACCAAAGATTAATATCAAAAGGAAAATGCCCATTTCAATAAATCCGAACAGGCCTAAAGCCCTATACTTTACAGCCCACGGATAAAGAAAGATTGTTTCAACATCAAAAATCAAAAACACAACCGCAACAATGTAATACCTTACATTAAAGTTTTCCCTCGCTTCGGTAATCTCTTCAATACCGCACTCATAAGGCGAAAGTTTGGACTTGTTAAACTTTGAAGGCCTGAAAAGCCTTGCCATCGCCAGAGTTACAAGCGGGAAAAGAATTGCAATTACAAGGAAAATCAACAACGGAATATACTGTGCGTGGGACAAGGTTCCCTCCTTTTAAATAAAGTCAAGACACAAAAAACCCAATCTCTTTAAAAACTACCATAAAATGTGATGTAAATCAATTTATTATTGATTTTCCCGCCTTCGCTTAAACTTTACTTTTGATTATAGATTAGGAGGATTTATTTCAAATTGTCTTTGTATTTCAAAAACACATCAAAGACGGCGGAGGATGTTTTGGCATCGTTGAGTTGAAGGCGGATTTTTTTGCCGTGGGGAAGGCTTCTTGAATACCATGAGAGAAAGAGTTTCATTTTGTGTTTTGCAAGGTTTTCAGGGTAAACCTCTTTAAGTTTTTTAAACTGCTTCTCAATTATGTTTAACAGGGTTTCCACTTCAACCTCTTTTCCCTCTAAAATTTCCTTAAATATCCACGGCTTTTTTATTGCAGCCCTTGCAATCATTACCCCGTCGCATTTTGTTTCAAGCATTTTTATAAGGCTTTCTTCCCTGTCAACTATGTCTCCGTTTCCTATTACTGGAATCTTTACCCTTGACTTTAAGTCTGCAATCCATTCATAGTTGACGCTTCCGCTGTACATCTGCTTTTTTGTCCTGCCGTGAAAGAATATTGCGTCAACCCCTTCGTTTTCCGCTATCTTTCCTATCTCATTGTAAACAAGGGAATTTTCATTCCAGCCTGCCCTGATTTTTATGGTAAAAGGAATAGACAAAACCCTTCTCACTGTTTTTATTATCTCTTCAGCCTTTTTTAAATCGGTTAAAAGTGCGGAACCGCCCCCGCTTTTGGTTACATTCTTTGACGGGCAGCCCATATTTACATCAATGCCGTCAGCACCTAAATCTTCAAGCATCCTTGCAGCCATTGCCATTCTCAAAGGGTCTTTCCCGACAATTTGAAAAAATATAGGCTTTTCCGTATGGTCAAAGTTAAGCATTAGTGCTGTTTTTTTACAACCTCTGGTTAAAGCGTCTGCGGAAATCATTTCGGAAAATACGCAGCCTACTCCGCCGAATTCCTTTACAATCTGCCTGAATATGCTGTCGCTTATGTCTGCAATAGGCGCAAGAAAGGTAGGCGGCGAGATTTCAAGGCTTCCAATTTTTACCTTTTTTTCCTTAAACTCTTCAATCAAATTATTATTCATCAAAACCTCTTGTTCTTTTCCCAGTTCCATGCGGTTTTTATTATGTACTCAATATCGTTGTACTCAGGCTTCCACCCTAAAACCCTCTTTATCTTTTCATTGTCGGCAACCAAAATTGCAGGGTCTCCCTCTCTTCTATCAGTTTCTTCAACCTTAAAGTTTATCCCGGTAACCTTTTTTGCGGTGTCTATTATCTCTTTTACGGAATATCCCACACCGTAGCCGCAGTTAAAGACATCGCTTTTCCCCCCGTCAATTAAATGGTTCAAGGCAAGTATATGAGCCTTTGCTAAATCGTTTACATGGATATAGTCTCTAATGCAGGTGCCGTCTTCTGTAGGGTAATCTGTACCAAAGATTTTTATGCTTTCCCTCTCCCCCTTTGCCGTTTTCAATACCAAAGGGATAAGGTGGGTTTCAGGGTTGTGGGATTCCCCTATCAAACCTGACTCGTCAGCCCCTGAAGCGTTGAAATACCTTAAAGCAACATAGTTTATATCCCCAGCCTCCGACATATCCTTTAAAACCTTCTCAACGGTAAACTTTGTGTTTCCGTAAGGGTTTATAGGGGTAAGTTCAAAGTGCTCTTTTATAGGCGTTTCTTCAGGGTTTCCGTAAACTGCTGCAGTTGAGGAAAAGACAAAGTTCTTTACCCCGTGTTTTTTTAAATTGGCTAAAAGGTTTAATGTTCCCGAAACATTGTTTTTAAAGAATTTCAGCGGCTCTTTAACAGATTCCCCAACCTCTATAAATGCTGCAAAGTGTATGCATGCGTCAAAATTTATCTCATTTAAAAGTTGCGAGAGTTTCTCCGAATCAAGTATATCCCCCTCAACAAGTTTGGAATTTAAAACCGCTTCCCTGTGCCCGTTTGAAAGGTTGTCGTAAACAACAACATTAAAACCCTCTTCTTCAAGCATCTTTACGGTATGAGAGCCGATATATCCCGCCCCGCCAGTTACAAGTATATTCAATTTACCCATTTTGCAGTTTCCTTTTTACTAAAAATTTATAGCCAATGCTTCCTGCTAAAAGCAATACGGGAACAACGATGTTCTTAAAGTCAAAGTTAAAGCCGTATTTTTGATAAAAGGGAAGTGCATAGTACTTTGCCTCAATTAAAGAAGAGTAATCGGGAAGTAAAATCTCCCTGAAGTTGTAAAGGTAAACCATTAAGCCTGAAAAGGCGTTTATAAATACTACAAAAATAGCCCCTATCGCCCTTGAGTTTAAGATAACCTCAAAAAAGAATAGGTAAGAGTATAAAGTAAAAAGCAAAAAGAATATTGATAAAAAGGATTTGGTAAACTGTGCAAAACCGAATTTAATGCCAAAGATAACCGAAAATACCAGATAGATTAAAAGAAGAAAGATAAAAGGCCTTAAAATATCCCTTTCTTTATCCTCAACAGCCATAATAAGGTATGCAAAAAAGGCAAAAACAACAAAAAATGAATGGAAGTTTTTCCAGAAAATTAGAGAAACAGAGCCCTTTACCTGCAAGGGGATTTTCATGAAAATAAATGACAGTGAATTTTCCTCAACCTTTACCCCTAAAAGAAGCAACACCGAAAAGATAAAAAGGATTATTAAGAGAAAAATCTCAACCTTTGATATACTCAAGTATTTTTTTAACAACATCTTCAATCTCCATTCCCGTTGTGTCTATGTAAATAGCGTCTTCAGCCTTTTTTAAAGGGGCAATATCCCTTGAGGAATCCTGTTTATCCCTTTCCAACTGCTGTTTTAAAATCTCTTCAAAAGAGATATTAGCGTCAGGGTTTTTCTCCTTTAACTGAAGGTACCTTCTCCTTGCTCTCTCTTCTGGGGATGCGTCAAGAAAAAACTTGTACTTTGCGTCGGGAAAAACCACAGTGCCTATATCCCTTCCCTCTAAAACGGAAGGCCTTGACAACCCTATTTTCCTCTGCTGCTCTGTTAAAACCTTTCTAACAACCTTTAACTTTGAAAAATCAGAGGCAAGTCTTGATATTTCAGGGGTTATTATCTTATCGCTTACATTTTCCCCGTTGAGATAGATATTCCCCTCATCGTCAAAGTCAAGTTCAATCCCCTTTAAATCATCTTCGGTAATTTTGTCCAAAGGCTTTTTGCCTTTCCTATGAAGGTACAAAGCAACAGCCCTGTACATTGCCCCCGTGTTTAAGTAAAAGTATCCCAATTTTTTAGCAATAATCTTTGCTATTGTGCTTTTTCCCGCCCCTGAAGGCCCGTCAATGGCAATAACATCCTTTTTCATCAACCTAACACCTCTTTTAAAGCGTTTAAAAACATCTCGTCATGCTCCCTCAACCCGAAACTCATTCTAAACCATGTAGGCATATTGTATCCCCCCTTTAGAGGCCTTACAATTACCCCCCTTCTCTGCATTTCATGGAAAACATCCTCAACATCCCTTTGTGTGTCAACGGCAATAAAGTTCCCCTCTTCCGCAAGTACCCTTAATCCCATTTTCTCAATCTCAGGAACAACAAAAGCCTTTTCTTTTTTTACATGCTGTTTTGATTTTTCAACATGCTCTTCGCAGTCAAGAGCCTTTATGCACGCTTCCTGTGCAAGCAAATTAAGGTTAAAGGGAGAGCGGACTTTCTCCAATTTTCTAATTAAATCGGGATTTCCGAAACCGTAGCCTACCCTTAACCCGGCAAGTCCGTATATCTTTGAAAAAGTCCTTAAAATAAGCACATTATCCTTTCGCCACTCTTTAATATACTTCATGCTGTCAGGGTATTGAGGGTTATCAACAAACTCGTAATAGGCCTCGTCTAAAACAATTAAAATGTTTTCAGGCACCTTTTCAATAAAGTTGTCCAACTCTTCCCCTGAAATCATGGTTGAGGTTGGGTTGTTTGGGTTTGCGATGTAAATTATCTTTGTTTTGTCGTCAATAGCGTTTAAAAACCCGCTTAAGTCATGCCTGTAATCCTTTGCAGGAATCTCCTTGAAACCGTGGTTTGAGGCTAAGGTTGCTATCTTATACATTGCAAAGGCGTATTCTGAAAATATTGAGTGCTCCCCGTAATCAAGAAAAGCCTTTGCGCAGTATTCAATAATCTCGCATGAGCCGTTTCCGAATATAATCCAGTCAGGCTCAAGGTTAAATTTGCTTGCAACTTTTTCCCTTAAATAGTAAGCCCCGCCGTCAGGGTAATAGTGTATGTTTTCAATCTTTTCCTTTAAAATTTCGGTTACCTCTTTAGGTGCCCCCAACGGGTTTTCGTTTGAGGCAAGTTTTACAATTTTGTCAGGGTCAAGGCCGTACTCCCTTGCAACAGTTTCAATAGGTTTACCGGGAACATAAGGGGCTAAAGACGCAATAAAATCAGGTTGTTTTACCGTCATTTTTCCTCCCTTCTCTTTGAGGCAAGGCTTTTCAGCCTCTCCACCTCTTGAGGGGTTAACCTTCTGTACTCTCCCGGCTTCAAATCTCCGATTTCAATGTCTCCTATTTTAATTCTTTTTAACTTAACCACTGGATGCCCTACCTTTTCAAACATCCTTCTTATCTGGTTTTTCTTCCCCTCGGTTAAAACCACCTTTAACCATGCATTGTTTTTGTGCCCTAAAAGTGTTATCTTTTTGGCACTTAACTTTCTCTCTTCAACAATTACCCCGCTTAAAAGCCTTTCAATTGCCTTTTTAGAGGGTATTCCCCTTACCTTTACAAGGTAGGTTTTTTCAACCTTTGTTTTAGGGTTTGTAATAAGGTTTGCAAACTCTCCGTCATTGGTGATTATCAATAGCCCTTCGGTATTTATGTCAAGCCTTCCCACAGGAAACAAAGCCTTTTTTTCCTCTCTTTGAAGCAAGTCCATTACCGTTGGCCTGTGCTTTTCGTCGCTTTTTGTGGTTACATAGCCTAATGGCTTGTATAAAAGTATGTAAACCTTTTTCTTTAAAGGCTTGATTACTTCTCCGTCAACCTTAATCACATCTCTTTCAGGGTCTGCCTTGTCCCCTAACTTTGCCTTTTTGCCGTTTACAAAAACCCTTCCCTCTTCAATTAACTCTTCAGCCTTTCTCCTTGAAGCAATGCCCGCTTTTGCAATAATCTTTTGAAGCCTCTCTTCCATTATTCCACCCCTAACTCTTCAAGTTCAGGTAAATCTTCAAGTGAGTTAAGCCCGAAGGTTTCAAGGAAAACCCTTGTTGTTTTGTAAAGGGACGGCTTGCCTATAACATCTTTTTTGCCAGCAATCTTTATTAAGTTTTTTTCAAGAAGGTTTCTCAAAATATGGGAAACAGACTGCACCCCTCTTAATGCCGCTATCTCCTGAGCGGTAATAGGTTGCCTGTATGCGATTATTGCCAGTGTTTCAAGGGCTGCCCTTGAAAAAGACTGCCTACTTTCCCTTTTATGAAACTCGGCAACAAATTGATATACATTGGGGTTTGTTAAAAACTGATACCCCCCTGCAATTGAAACAAGGTTTACCCCTTTTTGCTCATAGTCTTTTTTCAACTCTTCTAAAACCTCTTCAACCTCTTTTTTGTCTTTTTCAAGAAAAGACGCCAATTCCCTGGAAGTAAGCGGAGTGTCTGAAGAGAATAAGATAGCCTCTACAATTTTTTTTAAAGTATCCTTATTCATACCTTGATATTATCCTGTCCTTTTCTTTATAGGAAAAATTCTCATCCCTTATTAAAATTATCTCAGAAAAAGTGGAAGTTTGAACGCTTTTTAAGATATGCTCTTTTATCAACTCAAGTATTGAGGAAAAGGAATAAACAACATATGTCCTATCCTTCCCCTTTACAATTTCGTAAAACCTTGCCTTTTTCCTTTTTCTGAAAATATCGTAAATTGCGGAAACAACCTGCTTCATTGAGTACTTTGCCTTTTTCATAATGTCAGGCTCTAATGCTTTAAGCCTTCTTAAAACATTTGCATAGAGGTTTGCAAGGATAAACGCCCCGTTTTCCCCCACTATCAGAGGCCTTTCTCTCGCCACAAAGTCTTCCTTAAAGCCCCTTTCAAACATTCTCTGCCTTACCTTTAGCCTTTCGTCAAGTATTTGAGCCTGCTTTGTAATCTTTTCATACTCTTCAAGTTTGAATATAAGTTCTTCCTTCATCTCTTCAAAAGCCTCTTTCTCTCTCGGGATAAGGGATTTTGCCTTCATTAGCATTAAAGTTGAGGCCATAACAAAGTAATCACCTGCAATGTCAAGGTTC
>WFPG01000230.1 GCA_015487755.1 Acidobacteriota bacterium | reverse complement strand
TTCTTATTGAAAGAATTGAAAGAATGAGGGATAACTTTGATAAAGAAAAAGAGATTTTTGACGAAGTTGTAGGGGTAAACAAAACGGTAAACGATGTGTTTTATCAATTGAAAACCCTGTTGCTTGAGGTTTCAAACCTTAATAAAAAAGCATCCTTAATGTCTTTAAACGCATTGATTTATGCGTCTGAATCTTCTCAAGAAGATAGAAAATTCGGCACTGTTGCAAAAGAATTAAAAAAACTTGTTGAAGATATAGACAAAAAGTATGCCGCTATTGATTCGTATTTTTCGGATTTAATGGAAAAGAATAACCATGCATCAAAATTGCTTGCAGATTATGAAACAGTAATTGTAAAAAGCAGAGTTGAACTTTCCAAAATTGCATCAGATATTGACCATCTATCCCATCACACCAGAATGTCAAAGCAAAGTTGCATAAAAATAACAGAGCCTGTGGAGGAAAACATAACCCTTTTAAACAGTATTAAAGAGGGCATTGTAAATCATAGTACGGCTATAAAAGAGGTTTTAATTGTTTTTAAGGATTATCTTGCAAAACTTGATAAGGCTGAAAAGGATAGAGAAGCTTTTGATACCCTTGTAGTGGCTACTTCAGGCTTATTGGATTACATTAACAATACATTGCCTGCTATAACAAATTATGTAACCGAATTGTTGAACAGCCTTGAAGATTTTTCGGTTGAATTAAATAACGCTAATAAAATAATAGAAAACTTTAACAATGATAAAGCAATAAAAGATTTCGGCATAATGCTTGACGAACTGCAACACAAAAGGCTGGCTAATTTGAAAAATTCCCTTGTTTTGCTTGATAAAGCAAAGAATATAAAGAAAATACTTTAATAGAGGTGATTTATGTTTAACAGAGTAATTTTAATAGGCAGGGCAGGCCAGGATATTGATGTAAGGTTTACTCCCGGAGGGACAAAGGTTGCAAAGTTTTCTCTGGCAACTTCAAGGAGTTATATGGATGCACAGGGAAATTGGCAGGAAAAAACAGAGTGGCATAACATTGCTTTGTGGGGTAGGCTTGCAGATAAGGGTGAAAGGGTTGTAAGAAAGGGAAACCTTTACTTTGTAGAAGGAAGCATAGAGTACTCAAGCTGGGAAGACTCAAGCGGCAACAAAAGGTATAAAACCGAGATAAAGGCATTAACCTTGATTCCCTTAACCCCCAAATCGGCAGAATCCATGGCTACATCTATGTCAGCGGGAGCCCCTGTTACTGTTGAGCAAAGTGATAGTTCTGCTCCTACACAACCTCAAGTTGAGGATATAACGGAAGAATTGGATAAAATTGAAGAGCCGCAGGACGATTTTATTGACGACGATGATGTTCCCTTTTAATCGCCGTTGTTTTCTTTCTTTGCCCTTGGGTGAAAATTGAAATAGATCTGTTTCAGCCTTTCATTGGATATGTGGGTGTAAATCTGGGTTGTAGATATGTCTGAATGCCCTAACATCATTTGAACTGCCCTTAAATCCGCACCGTGTTCAAGAAGGTGGGTTGCAAAGGTGTGCCTTAAAGTGTGGGGAGATAGTTTATGCTCTATCCCTATCTTTCTACCGTAGGCTTTTAGTATTTTCCAGAAACCCTGCCTTGAGATTTTGTTTCCTCTTGAGTTTAGAAATAGAAAATAACTTTTCTTTCCTTTTAGTAATTTCAACCTTCCGTCGTTGATGTAATTTATTAGAAACTCATATGCTTTTTTGCTAAAAGGGACAAGCCTTTCCTTTGAGCCCTTTCCAAAGGTTATTAGAAACCTTTCTTCAAGGTTCAAATTATTCATTTTTAAATCAATCAATTCCGAAACCCTTAACCCCGTGGCATATAGAAGTTCAATCATTGCTTTGTCCCGCTGGCCTGTCGGGGTAGAAGTGTCAGGCAGGTTTAATAGTTTTTCAATTTCTTCATTTGTCAGGTATTTAGGGAGCATTTTGAATGCTTTAGGCGTTTCAAGTATTTCGGCGGGGTTTGCAGGCAATTCCCCTACATTGTATAAAAATTTAAAGAAATTCCTTAATGTTGAGACATGCCTCATTATTGTTCTTGGCGAATAGCCTGCGTTGTATAGGTATGCTATGTATCCGGTCAAAACCTCTTCAGTCACATTTATTATCTTTATTTTTTCAAAATCCAGAAACTCTTTGAAGTGGTTTAAATCAAAAAGGTAGGATTCTACGGTGTTTTTTGAAAGCCCTTTTTCCGAAATAAGGTAATTTATGAATCTCTCAATCATAAAAGTAAAAAAAGGGGGATAACCCCCCTATCGTTTTAATTCAGTAAATCTATTGAAACAAGGCAGGTTAATAATGCAAAGTCAACCAATTGCTTTATTTCCACATACTCGTTTGCCACATGAAAAGCCTCGTCGTCTCCGGGGCCCCAACCTACCGCAATAACGCCGTGTAAATTAAGTGTTTTAGCAAATGTTCCTCCCCCCATGCCGAATGGTTCAGGCTCAAACCCGAGAACCTCTTTTGAGTTTTTCTGAATTGCCCTTACCAACTCATTGTCAGGGTTTACATCGTGTGGCTCATTCCAGCTCATACACTCAATTGTAAACTTTCCGCCTTCAACCTTTTTTGCGCATTCTTCAAGTTTGCTTACTACCTGCTCTTTAGTCATTCCCGGAACTGTTCTAATGTCAAGCAGTATTTCGCATTGCCCGGGTACTATGTTAGGTGCTGCCCCTCCGTGTATCTCACCTAAATTCAATGTTGGGTGACCTAACACAGGGTGAACTTTATAATCAAACTGTAATTTTTCAATTTCACACACCATCTTTGCCATCATATAAACTGCGTTAATACCCTTTTCAGGGGTTGAGCCGTGTGCCTGTTTCCCGTGTGCAGTAACCTTGAAAACCGTTCTTCCCTTTTCGGCAATGTCAATTCTTTCCATATTCTCGCCAATATCGGGAATAATAGCAAAAGTGGGGTTTATTAGTTTTTCTTCAAGTAAGTAGCCTATCCCGTAATCAATTCCGTCAGGGTCTTCGGCCTCTTCGTCTGATAGTGCGGCTAATTGTAATTCGCCCTCAAGTTCAATTCCTAATTCTTTTAGAATTTCCCCTGCAACTATGATTGATGCTAAGGGACCTTTGTTGTCTAAAGTGCCTCTTCCGTAAAGTTTCCCATCTTTTTCAACAACCTCAAAGGGGTCTGTATCCCACCCGTCTCCTGCGGGAACTATGTCCATATGTGCCGCCATAAAAAGCCTTTTCCCGTTTTTATCCTTTCCTATCTTTCCTATAACATTTGGCCTTTCTTTCATCCTTGCAAATTCGTTATAGGGTATGCCATAATTTTCAAATTCCCTCTTAACTATGTTTGCAACCCTGTACTCTTCCCCCCTGACTTTTAAATAAGGGTGTTCGCTTAACTTTTCGGAAACAACATTTACAGTTTTCTCTTTAACCATTTCTTTTACTAACGAAACAATTTTGTCCCTTATTTTGTTTTCGTTTTCCTGAAAATAAGCCTTTATTTTTTCTTTTGTGCTCATAACAACTCCTTTATTGAAATTCTTTTATAGTATAACAGATTTTTTGTATGTAAATTTACAGAGTTTGTCTCTTCTATGTTATAATTTGGTTGAAAATTTGCAATGAGAGGGGAAAAATGTCTGAAGAAATAAAAGATGTTCCGATAGTGAAAAAAAATTGGATAAAAAAACCAACATGGAGAAATATTGGCCTTTTAATAATCGTCTTTTTGCTTTATTACTATGCAAGGCCAACCCAATTAAGTTTTGTGGTAGGCGGTTTTATGGTTATTCTTGGGGAATTAATAAGGCTCTGGGCGGCTGGTTATTTAATGAAAAACAAGAAACTTGTTGTTGTCGGCCCGTATGCTTATATTAGAGACCCGTTATATTTAGGTTCATTACTAATTCTAACGGGGTTATCAGTAACAGCCAGAAACTGGTATATTCTTGCCCTCGTCCTTGTGGCATTTTTCGGTTTTTATCTTCCTCGTAAGATTAAAATTGAGACTGCAAGGTTAGAGAATATATTCGGTGAAGAATACAGAGAATACAAAAACAATGTTAGAAGTATAATCCCGAGATTAACCCCTTTCAGGGATACGGGGGAGAAATGGGAATTCAAGCAGATATTCCATAATTCGGAACACGCTACGGGGCTGGTAGTACTACTTGCATGGCTTGCTTTTTACTATTTTTTAAAGAGGTAATTTAAATGAAAAAATATAATAGTTTGGCTTTTCTTCTCTTTTTGCTTTTAATAGGCTCGGCTTGTTATCATTCAACGGGAATTGAGGCTCCTGTTTCGGTTGTTTCAAGGACTGATGAGAACAATGCAAAACTATACATTAGCAATTCACCTAAAACAATGGGTGCATACGATGATTTTTACCTTTCCAATAACAGGTTTGATGTTATAGTTGACGGTGGGATTTTAGGTGAAAGAAAACAAAATTTTCTTGCACCTACCGGCGGTACCATAATTGACATAACAAACATTTCTGTTGACGCATTAGGCAATAAAAAGAGTTATAACAACGATAATATAAATCAGATTTTTCAGGTTGTAAACAATAGCCTTGATACCCCCGTTGCATACACTGAAATAAAAGTTGACACAATTAGCGACGAATCTGCATCTCTTGTTTGCACAGGTTATGTAATGGATAAATCGGGGGTGCTCGCAGCCGCAGGATTTAATGTTGATGCGGAGACAAAACTTGTAAAAGATTTAAAGGTTACCACGGTTTACTACATAGAAAGAAACTCAACCTACTTGAAACTAACTACTGTACTTGAAAATACCAGTGATAAGGTTGCCCCCGTATATACCCTTGGTGACTATGTGTTTACAGGGGGGAATACTTACAGAAGGTTTGTTCCTGCTCCCGGGTACGGATATTCACCTGAAAACGGTTCTCACGGTATTGTTTATGCCCCTTTTGTGGCTTTCGAACAGCATGTGTTACCTTTTCAGGCTTTGATTGAGTTTTCGCCTGACGACGGTGTTGTGATGTGTCAATTTGATTCTTCAAACCAGGCTTATGAGAGAAGCGGGGGCACATACACTGTTGTTAGCAAGGTGGGGAAACCTAATGATACTGTATCCCCGCACGGTTCAATAACATTTGAAAGATACCTTATTCCGGCTCTCTCTGCAAATATGTACACTGCATTTTTCAATGCCTTAAATATATTTGAAGAAAATAGCTCTAATCCGAGGAATTTTATGGTTGACCTGGCAAAGATTTCAGGTTATGTAAATTACAATTTTGACCAGCAAAATATGATAGTTCAATTTGAGCAGATAATACCCGGAAAGTACTTTGACGGAAATGAGGTAATAAACTCCCCTATACCTGTCCCTATGTTAGCCTATAGAACTTCTGAAACAGGGGGATTCAGTGTATATCTGCCTGCAGGAAGTTATCAAATGAGGGTTTGGGGTAACGGAGTAAAGAATTATGTTGAAAACTCTTATACCTTTTATGATGACGGTGACCCTGATGTTGAAGGTGATGAAATTGAGGAAGAAAGGCAGATAATTGTTGAACCGGGTTCAACGCTTGATGTAGGGGAGATTTCACTTTATACTGACCTTGTAGGAAATGTAGAAACTGTTGTTAAAGACTCTGCAGGAACAATAATTCCTGCGAGAGTTAGTGTTTTCTCTTCTGACCCTTCCAAAGTTATTAATTTCGGAGAACAGGAAGATGTTGAAAAAGGAAGTTTAAACTATTATTTTCTTTATTACGGTGATAGAAAATTTTATCTTGAATTAGGCGATTATTCTTTTATTGTTAGTGCGGGGCCTCTTTATACAATATCAACTAACGATGTGTCTATTTCTGAAGGGCAGGACGACGAGGGAAACACTATTGTTAATATTACTCCGGAAGTGGTTGATGTTGTATTAAATAAAGTGGTGGATAACGGCAATTACGTTCCTTTTGACCCGGCTGTTTTAACTAATTTTAGTTATAATTGTAGCATAGACGGTGTTGAAAGGGTTATGGAAGCATTGGCGGAGCATGTTAAAGTGATGATGACGGCTGATGTAAATACTGTTGCCGATTTAAAGGATTTTTATACCGCTTTAAGGTCAAGATACAACACTGAAACCGGTAATGAAGTAAGTTTTGGTGAAGACGATATTAGGGTATTTACAGGGGCTACAATAAAGAGTTTTTATCCCAAAGATGCGTATCCTGAAGGGTTTGGCGAATACCTTGTTTTCCCGGTAAAAAGGGTTGACGGGTTGAAAGGTTACGGAATAGGAGAAACAGGTGACAGGGAATTTGCCACTATTTATGATACATTAAAAACAAAAATGCAATTGGATAACCTTTATTGCGGTTTAATTAACCCGAGAGACAATGCCACTTTGCCTAACGGAATAAAAAGAGGCTTGTTTGAGGCTTTGAATTTATCTATTCCTGCAGATTTGAGCCATCCTTACTTTTCAAGGGTTTCCGAGCACGGGACAGGCACTACAAACAATGTTTTTTCTTTAATTGAAATGCTTGAAAATGTTAAATATGCTGATTATCTTAAAAACAGAGTTGATTGGTTTAACATTTTAAACAAAGGGTATAAAAAGCTTGCTTTCGGTGCAAGCAATTGGCCGGGCGCAACACCCTATTTTACTGGAAATCCCAGAACATATGTTTATTACGACCAGGGAGACAATGCTTTTAACGAAGATGACTTCTTTGTCCAGTTTGTATCAGGCCATTCCTTTGTGTCAACAGGGCCTTTTTTAGATGTTAAGGTAAATTCGGCTATCCCCGGAGATACCGTTTCGGTTTCTTCGGATAATGTTGATGTTACAATAAATGTTCAGGCTCCCGACTGGATACCGGTAGACGAGGTAAGAATTATTGTAAACGGTGAAGTTGTTTATAGAGAATCCGTCCCTCAAACAGACAATGTCAACAGATACTCAAAAACGGTTAATGTTGCGCTGCCTTCAACTGATTCTTATATTGTAGTTGAGTGCGGTGCAACTTTGGAAAACATTGAAGCGGGAATTCTGCCTCAGGGTACTTTTGCAAAAATTTACCCGAATGTTCAACCGTTGGCTTTTACCAACCCGATTTTTGTTGACAGGGACGGAGACGGGAAGTGGCACGAAAAGTAAAATTTATTCTCTGCCTTCATTCACACCAGCCGATAGGCAACTTTGATTATGTGTTTGAAAGCGTTTACAAAGATAGTTATCTTCCTTTTTTAAAGGAGTTTGAGAAATACCCTGACTTTCCCGTGTCCCTTCATTACAGCGGACCTTTATTGGAGTGGCTTGAAGAAAAAAGGCCTGAATATTTTTCTCTTTTGAATAAACTTGTTGAAAGAAAACAGGGTGAAATTATCGGCGGTGCATTTTACGAGCCTATTCTATCCCTTATAAAATCAGAAGACAGGGTTGAGCAGATAAACTATATGCAAAAGTATATTAAAGAAAAGTTCAACTATCACCCTAAAGGCTTCTGGCTTGCTGAAAGGGTATGGGAGCAGGGGCTTGTCTATGATATGGCAAAGGCAGGGGTGAAGTTTACAATGGTTGACCATACCCATTTTCTCTATGCAGGCTTTAATAAAGTGCCTTCAGGGTACTATGTTGCTGAAGACAGAGGAAAATTTGTCTATGTTTTTCCGTTGAATGAAAAATTAAGGTATTTAATCCCCTTTAAGCCTGTTGAAGAGGTGCTTGAATACCTAAAAACCTTTCTTGACAGGGAAGAAGACGAGGCTATTGTTGTTTACGGAGACGACGGGGAGAAGTTTGGAAGTTGGCCGGGAACACATGATTTAATTTACAAAGAGAAATGGCTTTCAAACTTTATTGAACAGTGTTTGAAACAGGATTGGCTTGAAATTACCACCTTTGAAAATGTATTAAAAGATTACTCTTCTCAAGGTTTATGTTATCTCCCTGACGCTTCTTACAGGGAAATGATGGAGTGGGCTTTGTATCCCGACGACCAGCAGGTTCTTGAGGATTTGTATAAACAGTTTGAAGACAAACCTGAATTAACAAGGTTTATAAGGGGCGGAAGTTATAGAAATTTCAGGAAAAAGTACCCTGAAAGCCTGATGATGTACGCAAGAATGATAGACTTTTCAAACAATTGCCGGAGTGAAGAACAAAAACAATACCTTTTAAAGTCCCAATGCAACTGTGCATACTGGCACGGTGTTTTCGGAGGTATTTACCTTCCCCATTTGAGAAATGCGGTTTTTGAAAATATAATTAAGGGCGAGAACCTTTTGTTTACAGAGTTGAGCGTTGAAGTTATTAAAGAAGAAAAAGACATAAACTTTGACGGGCAAAATGAAGTTATTCTCTGGAATAAAGATTTAAAAATCATCTTTGAACCCCATAAAGGCGGAAGGATTGTTTCACTTGATTTAATTCCTGTTGCAACAAATATTCAGTCAACCTTTACAAGGCAGAAAGAGTTTTACCATAAGTATGTTTTGCAGGGCGGAAAGAAAGAGATGGTAGGGGTTCACGATATTCCCGCTTTAAAAGAGCCTGATTTGGGGAAATACCTTGTGTACGATAGGTATGAAAGAGTTTCACTTCTTGAACATAAATTTGACAAATTGCCTTCCGCAAAAGATATTGAGTTTTTAAACTTTGACATTGATAAGGAATTTATTGAAAGAAAATTAGATTACAAACTTTGCAAAAGAAAAGCGGGAATTGAGT
>WFPG01000229.1 GCA_015487755.1 Acidobacteriota bacterium | reverse complement strand
GATTATGAGGGACATATAATTGATAAATTTTTTGTTACAAGTTTTTTTGTAGCAGAAAACATAAAAAACCCTGTAGAGTATATTGGTAAACATGTGAAAATACTTTACTACGACGGAGGAAAATGGAGTGAAAACTATACCACAATTACAAAACAACTAAAAAGTTTTAAAAGGCTTCCGTATTTCAAAAAATAGAAACCTCTCCAATTTTATGGATTTCACTTTCTTGGATTATTCTTTTTATCCTTTCATAAGGCTCGCTTACAAGCTCGTCGCTTAATTTAAAAACACCGTAATGAACAGGTATAAAATGCTTCGCATTTAAGTCTTTGAAGGCAGTATAAGCCTCTTCAGGGCTCATATGGTTGTGCTTCATTATATAGTCAGGTTTATATGCACCTATAGGCAAAAAAGCATAATCAATTTTAAATACTTTGCCTATATCTTCAAAGTGAGAAAAGTAAGCGGTATCCCCTGCATAATAATGGGTTACCTCTTCACTTTTAATAAGAAAACTTCCCCATAAAGATGTGTTTCTGTCAAATAATCCCCTTTTACTCCAGTGTTTGGCAGGAAGAAATACAAATTTAATCCCTTTATACTCAAATTCGTCAAACCAGTTTAATTGGTAAAGCCTTTCTTTCGGGAAAATGCCTTTTAAATGCCTTTTTGACTTTAAAGGTAAAAGAATGTACTTTGCGTTTTTTAATTTTTTTAAAGAAGGCAAATCCATATGGTCGTAATGGTTATGGGATAGCAAGATAATATCAATGTTTCCCAAATCCTCAACAGAGTAAGGGAAGGGGGTGTATCTTTTGTAAAAAGGTATGTTCCAAAAAACGGGGTCGGTTAAAATTTTTATCCCGTTTAATTGAAATAAAATAGTGCCGTGGCCTAAAAGGCAAAAGAAGTCTTTTTCTGTTTTAAGTTTTTCAACCTGATTTACAATTGGAAGAGAAAATTTTTCCCTCTTTTGAAACCTTAAATGAAAAGACTCTAACTGCCACCTGATAATATTGAAAAAATACAAGCCTCTTGCGCCGTTTAAAGGGGAATCAAACCTGAAGTATTTGTAATCCAACCAGTACTTTTGCTTTAAATCATTTATCTGCATAGAAATCCAATAAGGACTTTACAATTGCCTTTGCAAATTTTTCCCTGAAATTAGGGTCTGCTATGTTTTTTGCATCTTTTTTATTCCTTAAATTACCTACCTCTATAAGCATCTTTATCATCACCTTGTTATACCTAATTACAGCGGGGACAAAAGGCCTTGAATACCTTGAGCGGAAAATAAATTCCCTCACAGGCTTCTCTTTATGAACAAAAATTCTCTCTCTCTGTAAATTTTTAATAACTAAATTTGCAAACTTCCTTGATAAACCTTCAGAAACCTGCACCTCTTTTTTGGTAAATTTGTAAAAAGGCTTTACCCTGACTTCATAGTATTTCAGATATGTCCTGCTTCTATGCCCTACCCTTTTTCTGTATAAACCTGCATAAGGGATGTATATCATTGTCCCTCTAACCTTTTTGTAAAGGGCGTCGGCATGCAAACTTATAAAAACAATCCTTGTAGGGGGTACTTTAGATTTAATCCTTTTAGAGTTAAGGTAATTTGCAAGGTACCACCTTAAATTAACCCCTACTCTGGACGCAAGCCTTGAATTCAGGTTAAATTTAGGGGTTGTCATTAAATACTCGTCCCTATCCAATTTTAACTTTTTTTTGTCATAAACCTTGTAGCCTGAACTTTTATCGTAAACGCTTGGAATTACAACAGCCTTTGTTTTTGATTCAAGAAGCCTTTTTACCCTGCACATAATATCGTACATATAATCGTCTTCCCATACACCGTTATACATAGCTCCTGTATCCGCCCCTCCGTGCCCGGAGTCAAGTATGACATAAACCCCTTCAAGGTTTTTTGTCTTTTCTATCTTCTGCCTGCTTGCGAGAATTTCAGACTCTTTTATATCTTCGGTATACTGCTTATACTCTTTTGAGTTTTTTGGTTTATATTCAGGCAAAAGGTATTTGACAGGGATTTTTATAGGATATCCGACGGGGATGTCTGTAACATCCTTTATGCCGCTTCTCTTTGCAATCTCATAGGCAAGTTCCATAACGGAATCGGCGTCAAGCCTTCCTGTAAACCTTACAACAACTGCCGAGTAAAGCGCTTCCCCTTTTTTTAGCCTGTAAATAGCATACTCCTGTCTC
>WFPG01000228.1 GCA_015487755.1 Acidobacteriota bacterium | reverse complement strand
AGTGTTGTAGGAATATTTTTTTTGTTTTTAGGCTTGCAAATGGAAAAAAATGGACTAAAATGGAAAATAAGAAACAACAAAGGCGGATTCATGCGAGGGAAGTTTTACGGAAACAAGGCAATTACAATTGACTCCGGCGGAAGGGTCAAGCTTCCGTCAAGGTACCTTAAGATAATTGAAAAGGATTTTTACGGTGAAGAACTTGTAATCGCGTATAGAAAAAGTGACGGTATAGGCTACCTTGTTATTATCCCCGAAAGGAAATGGCTTGAAGCGCTTGAAAAGATAAATGAGATGGAAGGGAAAAGCCCGGTGGAAAAGGAAAGGTTGAGAAGGATTTTAAACAGAAACTCTGATTTTGTTACCCTTGACAAACAGGGCAGGTTTGTAATTCCCAAAAGGTTATCGGAGATGGCTGAAGTTAAATCAGGAGACGACGCTTACCTTATCGGAAACGGAAATTTTATTGAATTGTGGAACGCATCCAAATTTGACGAATATGAGGAAAAGGGAATTGTTGACGACGAACTTATAGCCGGAATTTTTAATTAGGGGGCTTAAATGCACACCCCTGTACTTTTAAAAGAATCTATTGGGTATTTAAACATTCAACCTGATGGGGTTTACTTTGATTGCACTTCAGGCGGAGGTGGGCATAGTGAGGAGATAGCAAAAAACCTTTCCGAAAAAGGAATGCTTGTTTGTCTTGATATGGATAGTGAGGCTATTGAAAGGGTTAAAAAAAGGCTTGAGCATTATAACTGTCGCAAATATTTTTATCATAAGAATTTTAAAGATATTGATTTAATTGCTGAAGAACTTGGCGTTAAAGGGAAAATCAACGGGATACTGGCAGATTTAGGTACCTCAATGTTTCAGTTAAAGGATATGACACGAGGGTTCAGTTTTATGGGTGATGGAGAACTTGACATGAGAATGAACAAAAACTCAAACTTTACGGCAAAAGAAGTTGTAAACAGATACACGGAAAACGAACTTGCCAGTATTTTCAAGGAGTACGGAGAGGAAAAACTTGCAAAAAAGATAGCAAGAATGATTGTTGAAGAAAGAAAGGTTGCCCCTATAAAAACAACATCAAAACTTTCCGAAATAGCGGTAAAAGCCTACGGTTCAAGAAGAAGCAAAATACACCCGGCAACAAGGATATTTCAGGCAATAAGGATTGAGGTAAATAAAGAATTGGACAACCTTAGGATTTTTCTTGATAAGGCTATTGATTCTCTTTTAAAAGGGGGAAGATTGGTAGTTATTTCTTTCCACTCTCTGGAAGACAGAATTGTTAAAAACTCTTTCAGGGAGAAGGCTAAAAAGTGTATCTGCCCTGAAACTCAAATGAGGTGCACTTGCGGGGGAAATAATGCCGTAGTGAAGGTGCTTACAAAAAAGGTTGTAAGGCCTTCTGAAGAAGAGGTTAAATCAAACCCTGCGTCAAGAAGCGCAAGGCTCAGGGCTTGCGAGAAGGTGGTTTAAATGAAAAGGGAGTACAATGTTGTTTCCAAAATATTGATTATAGTGTTTTTGATAGGCTTGCCCTATATTTCCTATGTTGCAATAAAAAGTGCGGTTGAGAGAAAGGGAAGGGAAATTAAAAGAATTGAGGCAGAGATTTTAAGGACTAAAAAGTCAATTAACAATCTTGAGAGGATTTTTTCCGAAAGAATTGATTATAAGAAAGTTGAGGCAAAGGCCAGAAAGATGGGCTTTGATTACATAAACATGGAAAGAAACAAAGTCTTTGTGGTGAAGGAGTGATATGGAAAGATGGATAACCATAAGGACTAAAAATGTGGCTTATGCAAGAAGGAAAAACTTCTGGCTTATTACAGGAATTTTGTGCCTTTTCTATGTTCTAATTTTTCTTTCAATGGTATTCAGGGCAAACACAAAAAAGGTTTTTGCATATTCCGATACAGGTGCTCAAAAAGAGGTGTTAAAGGCAATAAGAGGCACAATATACGACAGAAATATGGATATTATTGCAGGGAACTTTTACATAGCGAAGGTTTCCATAAGAAAGGATGTTCTCGCAAAAGTAGGGCTTGAAAATTACAACAAAATACTTAAAATTTTCGGGAAAAAACTTAAAAAGAGAGAGTTTAGAAAAATCCTTAAATCAAAGAGGTTTACCGTTAAGGTTGCCGAAATCCCCTATCATGAGT
>WFPG01000227.1 GCA_015487755.1 Acidobacteriota bacterium | reverse complement strand
TCTTATATCTTAAAAAAATACTTTGTTGCTTCCCACATTCACAACGGGGAAGATATACACGGGCACAACTTTTACTGCATAGGGGAATTTGAGGCCACAAACACTGGAAAAATCAAAGAAGAATTTAATAAAACATTAAAACTTTTAGACTACAAAATTCTGAACGACATTGAGTTTTTCAAAACCAAAACCCCTTCAACAGAAAATATAGCGCTTTTTATCTTTGAAAACCTTAAAGACAAAATTAAGGTAAAAAAAATAGAGGTATTTGAAACCGCAAATTTCAGCGGGGGGGTTAAATAATGGCTGTTTTGTTTTTAAAATTTCTTTTCATCTCAACAATAATCACAATTGCAGGATACCAATTAACCGTTTCGGGAGACAAAATAGGGGAAGAAACAGGCTTCGGCTCAAACCTTGTAGGCTTTGTTCTTCTTGCCTCAATAACCTCTCTGCCTGAACTTATCACAGCCATTTCCGCAGCGCACATAAACAACGCAAACCTTGTTTTCGGGAATATGATAGGTTCAAACATATTCAATATGGTTGTTATAGCAATAGTGGTTGTTTTAGGCTCAAGAAAGATGTTTGAAGCAAAAAGCGAAAATGTTTTCAACGCATCAATGGGGCTTTTTATTGTTGCTTTAACAGGCATTTTAACCATTATGAAACTCAAATTTGCGGGAATTATAATTGCCTTTGCCTACATCTTTATCCTGTATTTTTCCTTTAAATTTGAAAACAAACAAAATGAAACAATACAAAAACCAGGTTTAAATTTTATGTCACTGTGGAAAGAATATCTATTTTTTCTCTTCCTTGCTTTAATAATAGTTGTTGCAGGCTATTACCTTACCATTGTATGCGACAAAATGGCTGTTACACCCTTTTCAATTAACGGTAAAACCTTTATTTTAGGCTCAACCTTTGTAGGGCAACTATTCCTTGCTGTCTCAACTTCTCTTCCAGAGTTAATTGTATCAATAAGCGCCGTGAAAATCGGCAAGATTGATATGGCTTACTCAAATGTTTTCGGAAGCAATATTTTTAATATCTTTATTTTAGGGATATCCTCATTTTTCTATGCGGGAAATATGTTTGCAAGCGTAAACAATAGCATATTCTTTTCAATGTTTATCTTCTTTATCCTTGTTTCAATAACAATAGGCTCTTTAAAATACAGGATAAAATCAAAATTCAGGTTAGACGCAGTTTTGCTCATTATTTTTTACCTTTTAAACCTTTTTTACATTTTCAGCAGGTAATTTTTATAGAGAAACTACTGTGGCTGCGTCATTGGAATCAGACTCTATCTTTTTCACAAAAGAAAGTTTTGCAAGGTAACTTCTAATCCCGCTTTTAAGCCTGCCTGTCCCGTGTCCGTGGACAATCCTTACCTTTTCAAACCCTTCAAGCAATGCCCTGTCAAGTTCCCTGTCAATAATGTCTATTGCCTCGTCAACCCTCTTGCCTATTAAATTTAACTCAAGGGGGAACATCTGTTCTTTTGCCCCTGTGCTAATCTTAACACCGCCTTTTTTATCCGTACTTTTCTGCAATACTTCAACATCCCCTTTGCTCAGCCACAACTTTTTACCCTCTGAAACAACCAAAACCCTGTTTCCGTCAACCTGCTCAACATTCCCTTTAATCCCGAAAAAGGAGTGTTTTACAATATCCCCTTTTTTAATATCTTTTTCTTTTTTAGTTTCTTTTTTATCTACCTTTATCTTTTTTTCAAACCTGTCGGTAAACTGACTTAAAGCAGTGTTTTCAAACCTGTCGGCCTTTTTCCTTAAATCCCCTTTTATGCCGTGAAGCAATTTTTCTTTTTCCTTCCTGAAATTTGAGATAAATGCTTCAAAATCCCTTTTAATCTCTTTTTCAAGTTCAAACTTTAATTTCTCAAGGCTTTTCTCCCTTTCCTCAATCCTTTCTTCTTTGTCTTTTATTTTTTTACTTCTTGCCTCAATATCTTCAAGCAAATCGCCGTACCTTTTCACCTTTTCGGACAAAACCGCTATTAAATCGCTATAATCCCTGTTTGCCTTTTTTGAATACTCTTTTGCGTTTTGAATAAAGTCATCAGGCAGGCCTAATTTCTTCGCAATATCTATAGCGTGGCTTAAACCGGGCACATCGTACACCAGCCTGTAAGTAGGGGTTAAAGTTTCCACATTGAAATCCACGCTTGCAAGCCTCACCTGAGGATAATCAAAAGAAAGGGCAGAAACATCCTGGTGGTGAGTGGTAACAACTGCATAAGAATTTCTTTTAATAAGCCCTAAAACCACAGCCCTTGCTATTGCAGCCCCGTCGGTAGGCTCAGTTCCCGTTCCCAATTCGTCAATCAAAACAAGAGACTGTGAATTTGCCCTGTTTAAAATAAGTTTTATCCTTGTTAAATGGGAAGAAAATGTTGATAAGGATTGTGCAATATCCTGCCTATCTCCAATATCTGTCAGAATATCCTTAAAAGGGGAAAAGTAACTTCCCTCTTCAACAGGGACAGGCAAAATACATTGAGACATTAAGATTAACAACCCTGTCATTTTTAAGAAAACTGTTTTGCCCCCCGTATTTGAGCCTGAAACCACCAAAATCCTTTTTTCAGGGGTTAAAACAACGTCGTTTTTCACCACACTCTGGCCTGAAAAAAGCAAAAGAGGGTGAGCCGCATTTTTGAAAAAAACCTTACCGTCATTTTTAACCAGAGGCACGGTTAAATTGTACTCTTTCATAAACCTGTACCTTGCATTAAGGCTGTCAAAGTACTCAATTACATTATCCGCAATAGAAAAAGTACCTCTATTTTTAAGGATTACCTTTGTAAGGCTTTGCAGAAT
>WFPG01000226.1 GCA_015487755.1 Acidobacteriota bacterium | reverse complement strand
GGCAGGGGGCAGGCTTTTAAAAATACAATTTTATAAATTTTCTTTTTGTTTTTTTCCTGTATAATTTATTTAAATTGAGGTGGATATGGGCGAAGATTCAAATAAAAGGCTGATAATATACAAAGCCTCGGCAGGGGCTGGCAAGACTTATAAACTGTCTCAAAGGTATGTAAACCTTCTAAAAAGTTTTGCTTCTTTTTTGAAAAACAAAAAGGGTGTAAAGCCTTCAAAAAAATTATGCGGCCAAACGAAAGATTCCCCTAAAAACGGCAATGTCTCAAGCCTTGACTCAATTGTAGCGATTACCTTTACAAACAAAGCCGCTGCAGAGATGAAAGAGAGGGTTTTAAAGTTTTTAAAAGAGATTGCAAAGGCAGAGGGGTTTAAGGAGAAAAACAGGGGCTTTGAGTTGGAAAGCAGCGAGGCTCTGGATGTTTTGATTTCGGTTATTGAGGATTTTTCAGATTTTCAGGTAACAACAATAGATTCATTTATGAACGGCATTTTCAAGGCTTTTGCCGTTGATTTGAATGTTTACCCCGATTACGACATAACCTTTGAGGAGAAAGAGGTTTTTGACATTGCTGTAAGCGAGTTGTTTTTAAACCAGAGGCTGAAAGATAAATTATTGAATTTCCTTGATGTCCTTCTTCAGGTTGAAAAAGGGGGATTTGACGGGGAGAAGATTATAAGAAAGGCGCTGAACAATTTTAAGGATTCAGAGTTGTTAAACAGGGTTTTGCAGGATAAAGACAAATCGGTGGAGTTTATTGTTGTAAATGAGGGTGAGGACACTTTTTCCGTTTTGTGGAATTTGTTTAAAACCAATTATGAAAATAGGTTCGGCTTACTAAATGAGGGCAGAGAGGTTAAGTCATTTAAAGAGGGCATTGCGGTTATAAAAGAGAAAATGCAGTCTGAATTTAATGAGTTAAAAGGCATTAAAGAAGACCATGAGGGTTTTTTCAACAAGAATAAAACAAAGTGGTTGAACAAAGACAGCGTTGAAGAAACCTTCGGCGCAACAATCTGGAAGAATATGTTAACCAGAGAGGGTGATTATATAGATTTGATTTTGTCAAAGAGCGGGGAAGATAAGATAGGCATTGATTTGAGAAGCAAGGTTGAATCTGCACTTGCGCGCCTTCACTTTTTATACAAAGCATTGCACCTTTTTAAATCCGTTTACAACGATTCTTCCGCAGTTGAGGTTTACAAAACCGTATTGCAGACGGAAGAGGAGATAAAGAAGGCTTTAAACCTTGTTGTAGGTGGGAAGATTACCGAAAGGGTTAAATCTGTTTTAGACAATTATTCCCTTCCTTACGCATTTTGTAGGCTCGGGGAGAAGATAAGCCATTATTTGATTGACGAGTTTCAGGATACTTCCGACAGCCAGTTTGACGCAATGTGTCCCCTTATTCACAACGCATTGTCCGAAGGGGGAAGTTTGTTTGTGGTAGGGGATAAAAAGCAGGCGATTTACGGCTGGAGAGGGGGGGATTACAGGGTTTTTGACAGAATTGAGGGGGGAAACGAGGAGTGTTCCCTGATACAGGTGATAGAAGATAAAGAGTATGAGAATACAACGATTAAGGAGAATTACAGGTCTGCGATTAAAATTGTAGATTTTAACAACTCTGTTTTTAATAATGCAACGAAAGGTTTTATCCTTCCCGTTCTTGATAAGGTTTTCGGGAAAGAGGATAAAGACAAGGCTTTTGAAGAGATTGAAAAGGTGTTTGAAGAATGCCAACAGAAGACAGTTTCAAAGGAAGAGGGTTATGTTGAGGTTAGCCTTTTCAAATGCCTTGCTAAAAACGGAAGGGAGAATGAGGTTGAGGAGAAGTATAAGCCTAAATTCTTTGAGATACTTGACGATGTTCTAAAGAGGTTTCCCCAAAAAGACATAATGGTTTTAGGCAGAAGAAAGAAGGATTTGGAAAAGGTTGTGGAGTTTATTTTTGATTACAACAGGGAAAAGGGGGAAAATGTTTCCTTTGTTACTGAGGATTCTTTGAAACTTTTGAACAATAGGGACATAACAAACCTTCTTGTGCTTGCCGCTTTTTTTGTAAATCCTGCCGATATTTCGCTTTTTAAGGCTTTAGGGGAGAACGGGTTTTGCCCGATTAAAGACAGAGGTAGTTTTTTCAATGAATTCAAAGATATGGAAAGTTTTTCCCTGTCAATTGCGGTGGATATTTTGAAAAAAACCGCTGACGAGGAGAATGCGGCTGCTTTTGCTGAAATTTTTAAAGATTGCTTTAACTCTTCAAAACTGCTTTCCCCGTACGAGTTTTTTGTAAAACTTATATCTTCATTTAATTTTCCTGAATACCCTTACGGCTTTGATTTAAAGGAAAACTCCGCATACTTTGACAGGTTTCTTGAGGTTGTTTTAAATCAGGCTGAGAAGGGCAACTCAATTGCGGAGATTATTGATTACTTTTACAAAAACGTGGATATAACACTTTCAATGCCTGAAAACATTGACGCAATAAGGCTTATGACAATTCACAAGGCCAAAGGTCTTGAGGCCGAGGTTGTTATAATCCCGTTTTACGATTGGGATATGTCGGGGAAAGGGGACGCAGAGTATGTTGCGTTAGGTTTGTCTGAATGGTTTGACGGTGCGGGAGATAGAAAGGTTATTCTGAAAAATGACGGTAGTTTACGGGAAATATCTTTAAAGGCAGGGGAAGAGTACTTTAATGTAAAGTTGAGAAAGTTTGTTGAGTCTTTGAACTTAATGTATGTTGCAAACACAAGGCCTAAAAGGGAATTGTACATTATAGGCGGGTTGATGTACAAGCAGGGGTACAAAGAGATTGACGGCAAGTATTTAACATCCGCCTATGTTTTGAAAGAGTTGGCGGTGGATTTGTTAGAGGAGTTTGAAGAAGAAAAACTATTTTTCTACAAAACAGGGGAGAAAGGAAAGGCTCTAAGAGAAGACGGGAAAGTGTCGGCTGAAGGCGTTGAGGAAGAGATTTATTCAGAAGTTGAGTTTGCTGACACAATTAGGCGTGATTTTAAGTCTGTTGAAGAGAAGGATTACGAGTTTGACTATAAAAAAGAGAGGTTCGGGAATATCTTTCACTTAACAATGAGTTTTGTTAAAGGGATAAAAAGTGAAGGGGAAATAGAAAAGGTTGTTGAGAGTGCTTTTCAGAAAGCGTTAAAACTTTCAGGGTTTTCAAACGGGTTTGATAAAGTTAAGCAACTTGCCCTGCAAACTGTTTTAAACCTGAAAGATTACTTTGTAAATGTTGAAAAAGAGTGGAACGAGAAAGAGGTTATAAGCGGGAAAGGTTTTATATCCCGTATAGACAGGCTTGTCTTTAAGAATAACGAGTTTGTAATTATTGACTATAAAACAGGGGCAAGGGATTTAGAAAAGCATAAGGAACAGGTCAGGAATTATATAAAAATTTTTAAATACAAAGGGTTTAATGTGAAAGGTATTGTTTACTACACAGAAGGCGGGGAGATTGTAGATGTCAAACTTTAAAATTGTTGCGGTTGATGTTTCAATAGGCTTTACCGAATTTTTGTCAAAAGAGGTTGAGGATTTTGCTAAAAACGGGAGAAAGGTAAGGGTAATTTTCCCCAATGTAAGGCCTTTAAGGTTTATTGAGAAAAACCTTTCCCTTGAATCCCTTTTAAACACAGAACTTTTTTCAATGGGTGATTTTGTTAAAGACACGGTAATTAACTATTCCGAAAAACCGCCGAAAATTCAGGACGAAATAGACAGGCTGTTTTTTATCCTTAATATTTTAAAGCAAAACAGGAATTTGTACTTAAAGTTAGGTGGAGAAGATTTCCTTGTCTTTCCATGGGTTAAAAGGCTTTCTTCCCTTTTCAGCGAAATTGACACTCAATTGATTGAAAGTGTAAAGGATTACGAATACTTTGACACAGTTGTGGAGCAGGCTAAAAACCTTCTTGAAAACCTGAACACTCTCTATCTCACTTACAGAAAAGAGGTTGAGGATAAGAATGTTTCATTCGGCGGAGATATTTACAAAAGGTGCGTAAACCTGCTTGAATCTGGAAGGCTGGACAAAGAGTTTAAGGGAGATGTCTTTATTTTCGCAGGCTTTTCATACCTTACAAACAGCGAAAAGAGGATAATTAACTTTTTTAAGGAAAACTTTGAAACATACCTTTACTTTCAGACGGATACCGAAAACAGGCTTCACAGAATCAAAGACAAAGGCTTTGATGTTTACGGTGTTTATAGAAAATGGCTTAAGGGAACAGAGTGGGGGGAAAAGCCTGAATTTAAAAAAGGCTTTGAGTTTAAGCCGAAGATAGAGTTTTACGAAAGTTACGATGTTCATTCTGAAGTGAGGCAGGTTGTAAAGGTTTTAAGAAAGGTATTAGGCGACATTAAAAAATCGGAAAGGGATTTGAAAAACCCGAAAAAGATAGGGATAATCCTTCCCGATTCAAAGACACTGTTTCCGCTATTGTTCTATATGTCAAAACTTGAAGAAAGGGATTTGCCTAAAAACATAACAATGGGCTTTCCCCTCTCAAAAACAGGGTTCGGGGATTTCCTTGAAAGGCTTTTTAAAACACTTGTTGATATTGAAAGAAACGGCGGAGCAAAGGTTTATGTGCCTGTCTTTTTGAAACTCTTGAAAAGCGAGATAATGAATCTCTTGAACCTGAAAGCGGATAGGTCGTTGTCGGATTTACTTTTTAATTACCTTATTGAAAACAACATTGTTTTTCTTGATTTTAATAATTTGCAACAGTATTTTGAGGGGCAGGCTGATTTGGGGAATTTTGCAAAAAGGATTTACTCTTACATTTTAAAGCCTTTTATTGAAGCCAAAGATATTGAAGGCTTATACAATGCCTTTGAAAAACTGTACTCCCTTTTTGATAGGGATTTGCTTAAAGATTCAAATTACCTTTACGATTCAATAGTGCTTGACTACTTTTTAACATCCGTTGTTTCAAGGCTTGATTCGTTGAAGGGAGAGAAAAGTTTAAGCAATGTCAGGTTTAACCGGAGGCTTTTTTACTCAATAATAAACACCCTTTCAAAGTCAATCTCAATCCCGTTTGAGGGAAACCCACTTGAAGGGGTGCAGATTATGGGAATGCTTGAGTCAAGGAGTTTGTCTTTTGATTACCTGTTTGTTTTAGATGTAAACGAGGGGGTTTTGCCGAATACGGAAAAGATTGACCCTTTAATGCCTGAGGCTCTGAAGTTTGAGTTAGGGCTTTCAGGGTTTAAAGAGAGGGAAAAACTTATTAAATACAACTTTTTCAGGCTGATTGATTCAAGCAAAAATGTTTTTATCTTTTACCAGAGCGGCCAGACAACTTTAGAAAAGAAGACAAAAAGCAGGTTTGTTGAGCAATTGATTCTTGAAAAAGAGTTTGAGAGAAAAGATGTTAAGGTTGAAAAATCCACTATTTTACTTCCTTCTTTAAACCTTGAAAGGGGAAAGGTTGCGGATGGTTTGCCCTGCGAATTTAAGGAAGGTATTGAAAAAACAGATTGGATAAGAGAGAAGATAGAGCACTTTTTTTCGGGGGATTACTCCATTTCCGCAACATTTATTGACGATTATTTGCAATGCCCTTATATGTTTTACTTAAAAAGGATTGCTGATATAAAGGAAAAGGCGCACCTTGAGGAGAGCCAGAGGGCTGACAAGGTGGGAAGCCTTATTCACCATGTGCTTGAAAAGGGTTTTGTAAAGCATAGAGGGGAGTTTATTACAAAAAAAATGGTAGAAAGTGTAAAGAAAAAGGTTTTAGACGAGGTTGAAAACTTTGTTGATAAGGGGAAGTTTAAAGAGTTTGAAATAAAGGGTCTTGAAGATGTAGTTAAATACATAAAAAACCTTGAGCCTATAAAAAAGGAGATATTTAAAAGGGTTGCAAAGTTCAGGCTAAATTCATTGTTTGACTATTTTATGCAGGATGCGGAAAAGGAAAAACCTATGCTTATTGATGTTGAAAAGCCTGTTGTTGTCAGGGATTTTAAATTCGGCGGCAAAAACATTAAACTTTACGGAAAGATTGACAGGGTTGAGAAACTTCAAGGGGATAAAATAAGGATAATTGACTATAAAACGGGCAGTTATGCAAAGGTTCCTTCTAAAAACAAACTTTCCGACTTAATGGCCGATAATCCCGACGAAAGAGTTAAATGCGTTGAATTTTTAAAGAAATCAATCAACTCAATTCAATTACCTTTTTACATATACCTTTATTCAAAGTCTGAAAACTTTGACCCTTTGAAAATTGAAAGTTGCCTGTATTTATTAGGGGAGTCAAAGCCTTCTAATATTAAAAAAGGCTTCTCTTTTAAAAACATTTCTGATTCTTTTCAATTGGAAGATTTTGAAAGAGTGCTACTCCTGATTTTCAACCATATGAAAAACTCTGACTTAATAATCCCCACTCCCGGAGATGCCTGCAAGTTCTGTGATTACAACCATTTCTGCGCCTTCTCAATTAAATAATTTCCATTCCTGTTTAATTTTTACTTTTTTTTAATAATTGGGTGTATAATTGATAAGAGAAAGTTTAAAAGGGTTTTAAATGTTAAAAACAATTTTTTTGACAATCATTTTGGTATTTTTAGGAGTTGTTATGGCTAATAGCGATGAAATAAAGGGAAAGCCCAATCACCTTATACACGAATCTTCTTACTATTTAAGGCAGCATGCCTATAACCCCGTTGATTGGTATCCCTGGGGGAAAGAGGCTTTTGAGAAGGCAAAGAGGGAAAACAAGCCTATTTTTCTCTCTATAGGATATTCAACCTGTCATTGGTGCCATGTTATGGAGAAGGAATGTTTTGAGGACAAAGAGGTAGCAAGGGTTTTAAATAAATACTTTGTTTGCATAAAGGTAGACAGGGAAGAGAGGCCTGACATTGACAATATCTACATGGACTTTGCTTACAGGATAAACGGTTCAGGCGGGTGGCCTTTGAATTTGTTCTTAACCCCTGACAGAAAGCCCTTTTTTGCGGCAACCTATATTCCGAAGCACACCAGAGGAAACCGCATAGGTTTAATTGAACTTGCAGAAAAAGTGGGGAAGATGTGGAGAGAAAACCCCGGCTTTATTCTTCAAAGTGCCGATAAGATTACTGAGACATTAAGGGAAATTCCGATTAAAAAGGACAATGACTTTAGTCCCGATTTTCTCATTAATCAGGCAATAACTATGTTTAAGCATAACTACGATTCTGAATTCGGCGGGTTCGGGTTCAGGCCAAAATTTCCTACCCCTCACAATTACCTTTTTTTATTGAGAATGTGGAAAAAAACAAAAGACAAGGAATTGCTGAATATGGTTATCAATTCTCTAACTCAAATGAGGTTAAGGGGGATATACGACCATGTGGGAGGAGGGTTTCACAGGTATTCTGTTGACAGAATGTGGAGAATCCCACACTTTGAGAAGATGCTCTATGACCAGGCAATGCTTGTAATTGCATATTCTGAAGGCTTTCAGGCTGCCAAAAACCCGCTTTTCAAAGAGACTGTTGAAGATACATTGGCTTTCTGCGAAAGGGAGTTGAAGTCAGAAAAAGGCGGTTTCTATTCGGCAATTGACGCAGACAGTGAAGGTAAAGAGGGGAAATTCTACCTTTGGTCTAAAGGGGAAATTGAAAGGGTTTTAGGCAAAGACGCCGATTTCTTCTGCAAGGTTTTTAATGTAGAAGAAGTAGGGGTTATGGCTGAAACGGACAAGGAAAACACTTCCTCAAATGTTTTAAGTATGTCAAAACCTTACAGTGAACTTGCAAAAGATTTTAGTATGGATGAAAGAGATTTTAAATTAAAGGTTAGAAGGCTTTTAGATAAATTGTATAAAGTAAGGGAAAAGAGGATTCGCCCCTTTACGGATAAAAAGATACTTTTAGGCTGGAATTCTCTAATGCTTGTGGCATATTCAAAAGCGTTTCAGGTAACGGGGGATAATCGGTTTAAAGAAAAAGCAAAAAGCCTTGCAGATTTTCTCTTAAAAACATTTGAGAAAAACGGAGAGTTTTACCGTGTTTTTAATAAAGGCGAATTAAAGGTAAAGGCAACGGTTGACGATTACGCTTTTCTTGTCTGGGGATTGCTTGAATATTACCAGTGTAGTTTTGATACTTTTTACCTGAAGAAGGCTATTGATATTGAGAAAAAGGCTATTCAAAACCTATGGGATAAAGAGTTTAATTGTTTTGATTTTTCTTTAAAAACCGATGATTTGATTATGCCTGTAAGAAAGTTTTATGACGGCGCTATCCCTTCAGGCAATTCGGCAATGTACTTAAACCTTGTAAATCTGTACAAAATAACCGGGGACAAAGAATTTAAAAAGTATTCTGATTTGCTTGAAAAGTCATTTGCCGGGGGGATAAAAAATTACCCTATGGGGTTTTCAATGTTTCTATGCGGTGTTTATGCAAAGTATGAAAAGGGGTATGAGATTGTAATAAACGGTGAATTGAAGGACAGAGAGGTAGAAGAATTTTTAAAGGCGTTGAGTGAGATTTACCTTCCCAACAAGGTTGTTCTTGTAAATTACAAAGGCTCTTTGCTTTCAAAGGTTTCTTCGTATGTAGAAGACAATTATGAAAAATCCCCCGAGTTTAGAATATGTTCTGATTTTTCCTGCAAAGTGCCTGTTTATAAGTCAAAAGATGCGTTAAGTTTAATTCAAGGTTCAAAATAATTAAAGCCCCGAAAATCGGGGCTTTTTTTAGTCAATCAATTTTTTTATAAACGGCGGTAGTGCGAAAGCCGCTTTGTGAATTTCGGGAGTGTAATACTTTAATCTGTCAGCAAAAGGTTTTGTAAATTCTGGGTTTAAGTCATTTATAAAGTGGTATTTTTTTGAAGCAAAAGCAAAAGACCACATTCCTGTCGGATAGGTTGGAATAAAAGCCAAATAAGGTGAGACAATAGGGAAAACCTCTTTTAAAGATGAGTAAACCTGTTTTATAAAATCCCCTTTTAAAAACGGGTATTCAGTCTGGGCAACCATTATCCCGTCTTCTTTTAGAGCGTCAAAAACAAATTGGTAAAAATCTGTGCGGAACAACCCTTCCGCAAATGCGACAGGGTCTGTTGAATCAATAAAGATTATGTCGTATTCGTTTTTATGGTTTTTTATGTACTCAATTCCGTCTTCAATAAACACATCTACCCTTTTGTCCTCAAACCCGCAGGCAACAAAGGGCAGGTGTTTTTTTGCAATGTCAACAACCTCTTTGTCTATCTCAACAAGGGTTATTTTATTAACCCTGACATGCCTTTCTATCTCTCTTATTGTACCCCCGTCTCCCCCGCCTATTACAAGTATGTTTTCAGGGTTCGGGTGGCAGGATAGGGCAACATGTGAAATCATTTCATGGTAAACAAATTCGTCTTTTTCCGTAAGCATTACAAAGTCGTCAAGGGTGAAAAGCCTGCCGTATTCAAAAGTGTCGTAAACAGCAAGGGACTGAAATTTGCTTTTTCTAAAATCAATCAATTTTTTTATTCTAAATGACAGACGCAAATTATCTGTCTGATTTTCGGTAAACCAAAGGTTCATCTAATTTTCTCCGAAATAGGCTTTTTAAGCCGTTACAGGTTTATGATGATACTCTTTTAATTCCTGGTTGACTATGCCTAACTGACCCCTTTTCATTTCCATTGCAGAATAGTGAGAGCATTCAAGGGTTTGTTTTAAATGCTCAAACGCAATCCACGGGTCAACCGTTTCCCCGCAGGTAAATAAATCAACTGCGGCATAGCCGTATTCAGGCCAGGTATGAATTGTTAAATGGGATTCGGCGATAATTACAACGCCTGAAACTCCGTGAGGGCTAAAGTGGTGAAAATTGCTGGTAACAATTGTTGCGCCTGCTTTGTCGGCGGCTTCGTTCATTACCTTTTCAATGAAATCTACTTCGTTAAGAAGGGAAGGATTGCAGTCATAAAACTCTACTAAAATATGTCTTCCTAATGCTTTCAATTTTTACCTCCTATGCTATCCGTTAGTGTAATCTCTTTGTAAATAATTGTTAATACCCCAGAACTTCCTCGCCATGCATCGGTCAGAAACAAGGTCAGAAACCATAAAACCTCCTTATGGTTTTAAAGATAAAAAAAATGCGCAAATTTAATTTTAACTCTTTTTTTCTTCAACGCAATAAAAAATATTAAGAAAATTAAGTTTTTCTATCAGGCGGAAAGGTAAAGTGGTGAAGTTAAATAAAATCAATGTTTTCTTTTAGATAGGTTTATTTTTCTGGCAATTTTAAATGCTTCTATCAATTCCTTTGTTGTTAATGAATTGTTCCACGGGTAAAATGACGAACCTTTTGTCAAAATAGGGGATTTTTCCTCAAAAATTTTTTTATTTTCAAAACCTGCAATTCCGGGAACAGGGTAAAATGGGGATATGCCTATTAAACAGGGCAGTTTTTCAAGAAATTTCATTGTCCCTATGGTTTTCTGAAAGGAATCGTCTTTCAATCCCGCAATAAAGTAAACAATGCAAGGTATATTTTTCTTTTCCAATAACTTTACCGTTTCAATCAGTTTTTCAATGTGGGCAGGCCTTTTATTTTTTTCAAGTATACCTTTGTCAATATGCCCTATAGACAGGTTAAACTGCTTTACTCCTAAATTTACAAGTTGTTCAATAAAGCCGGGTTCTAAAAAAATATAGTCTATCCCGTTTTCAAAGGAAAAGGTTGTGTCAGGCTCTACTTTTTTTATCATTTTTAATACTTCAAGTAAATAATCCTTTGCCAATAAGATATTGTCGTCTTCAAAGTTTATGTTTGCGTTTTTTAATGTTAATTGCTTTATTGTTCTTTCTATTTTTGTTATAGGCACAGTCCTGAACTTTTTCCCCTGAACTATAAAATTGGAACAAAAGGCGCAGTTTTTCGGGCAGCCCCTTGATAAAAGAGTGGAGTAGTAGTTTTTTCTTTTTGTTGAAAGGGTGTGGGCAATTATAAAATCAAGTTCGTTTTCTTCTGTAAACCTTGAAGGCTTGACAATCCCCTCAATCTCCCCCTTTAAAGCCTTTAATACATCTTCCCCTATTGCCTCTATTTCCCCGCAAAATACGGTATTGATAAGCCCTGTTTTTTCAAAGTACTCGGGAAAACAGGATATGCCGCTTCCCCCTGCAAAAAGGGGAATTTTGGGGAACTCTTTTTTTAGAAACCTTGCAAAGTCCAGAAATTCTTTTGAGTAAGCAAAAGCAAAAAGAGATAGTATTATTCTGTCAGGGGAAAAGCCTTCAATCTCTTTTTTGCATTTTTCAAAAGAATATCCGAACCTTTTGTACTCTTTAAAAAACAAGCCGTCATTTTTTTCAATATAAGGTTTTAAATAGCCTAACTCTTCAGGCAATTTTGTTTTTTTCTGCTTTTTGTTTGGAAAATCAAATAATCTACATTCAAAATCGTTTTTTTCAAGGAAATTTTTTACATACCTTGCACCTAAAAAAGCCCCTCTATGAGGGGTGTAATAGAAATCGGTAATAGGCGGAACGACAATTGCAACCTTTTTCAAATCAATCCCTTTTTATGTTTACTCCAAAGTCTTCCTCAAGTATTTTCAGGTAAGAGTTATACCTTTCTGTTGAAATCTCTCCGTTTTCAAGAGCCTCTTTTACCCCGCATTGAGGCTCTGTTATGTGCATACAATCGTTAAACTTGCAGGTGTATTCGGCAAACTCCCTGAAAAAGCCCGACAATTCCCTTTCATCCATTATGTAGGATAAATCAACCTTTGAGAACCCGGCAGTGTCTCCTATAAAAGAATTTTCCCCGAAAGGTATAAGGCTTGCTCCTACCGTAGTGTGCCTTCCCCTCTTGGTTTTTTTGCTAACTTCCCTTGTCTTAATTTCAACTCCCGTTATGGCGGTAATTAAAGAAGATTTACCCACTCCGGACGCTCCAGCAAAAACGCATATATTATCGTGAAGAAAGTGTACAAGGCTTTCCAGATTTTCCTTATCCTTTGCGGAAACCTTGATAACGGTGTATCCCGCATTTGAATAGATTTTCTCCCATTTCTCAAGTTCCTTTTTATCCTCTTCGCCTTCAAGAAGGTCTATTTTGTTAAAAACAATTACAGGCTCAACCTGATAGTAATCGTATGCAACAAGGAGTTTGTCAAGCATTCCCGTGTTTAAAGGCGGGTTTTTAATGGTGTTTATAAGCAATACCTTGTCAACATTTGCAATTTTAGGCCTGAAAAGTTGGTTTTTTCTCGGCAGTATTTCCTCAATGATGATTTTATTATCTTCTATTAAAATCCCTTCAAAGTAATCCCCCACAAATATCTTTTTCATTTTCTTTTTAATTAAACTTCCCCTTGCAAAAGCAAGGTATCTTTCTTTAAGTTCGGGTATGTAGCCGAAAGTACCCAACCCTTCCTTTGAGATTATTATTCCTTTATACCTTTTTTCCATAAGCCCTCCGATTTTTTTTATCTTTAATAATCTATGTTTGTAGGCTATAAAGTCAAATTTAATTTTAATACCAAATGTTTTCATTGTGCTACAATTGAGTTGAAGTTTTTTGATAAGGAGTAGGTTATGAATATAGGCATGGGTGAAGCGTTATTATTGCTTTTAATTCTTTTACTTTTGTTCGGGGGAAAAAAGTTGCCGGAACTTGCAGAAGGCTTGGGAAAAGCAGTAAAGAATTTCAGAAAAGCAGCACTGGAAGACGAGGAAGAATCTAAAGAAAAAAAAGAAGAAGGCGAGAAAAAAGAGTAATTTTTTTATGTTTGGAATAGGTTTTTGGGAACTAATACTTTTAGTTCTAATTGTAT